>JAZRWV010000567.1:0-13870 GCA_045599925.1 Myxococcota bacterium | reverse complement strand
AATCATACCAAGCAATGATTCCAACAAGTCAATCTTATTTCGGCTTGTCAGAATCGAGAGCTCTTTTTGGGTTGAAACGTATTGTGGAAGCAGGTATCGGATGAGAAGAATATCTCTTCCCCACATGACATCGCTGTGATCAAAAAGTTCCTCCGCACCCTTAAGAATGCAGCTCATCCTTTCTTCTTCAGGTGAATCGGGAAAACAGCCGATTCTGCTTGAAATCAAAGCTGTTACGAGGTCCTGTAGATGTGGATTGCCATTTAATGCCGATGTATAACAGTGGCAGTTTGGAAGTCCCTGACTGCATCGTGTCATGAATGCATGAACAAGTCTGTTTCTTTCAAATGGAAATCTTGAACGGACGTAAATGAGTTTCGGAGAATTGGCAACGTATATTCCTTCGGTGCAGTCGAACAGACGTTCCAAATCTTCTGTAAGTCCGATATCTCCTACATCAATATTGTTGAGTTCTGTGTATCGTGTGTCATAAAAATGACCAATTGCGAAACGACAGAAAGATTCTGCTGGTGCTTGTTCTGATTTGTCGTCGGGATGAAGCTCTCTTGAATTGGTTGGTAAAGGAAGGCCAAATGAGGTTTGAACACTTGCAGGATTCTGTGGAAATCCGCTGTTTCCCTGAAGAATGTTGCTGCTCTTATTGAACTGAACAGCTTCCTTTGACTGAGCTGGGGAGAGTTTTGATACAAAAACTTCGCCCTGTTCAGGTTCTTCACTTGAACTCAGTGTTTCTTCATCAATACAGGGGGTGTCAAACGATTTGTCGATATCAACATTTGGCAGAATTCCGGAACTGACAATGCCGAAAATGTTTGAATCATCACATCGCGTAGGGTGTAGTTTGGGCGCAGAAATACTAAGACTTTTGCTTCCTGTATCGGAAGTGGTTCTGAGTTCTGTTTTACTTTTTGCACCAGAGAGGGGGCCTTTGTCATCTTCACAAATTGCAGCAAATACCCTGGAGTTGATGAAGATTTCGTTCGTACCCTCAAAGTGCTTGATTATCTGCGCTTCTTTTCTTGACGACTGCGCATTGTCAGGATTGTCTTCCGTATACAGATTTTTCGCATTAGGATCGGTTTTATCTGTGTTCGAAAAATCGGGTATTTTGGCTGACTTTGACTGTTCATCGGAAACGAGCTCGTCATCGTCATAGAACATGATGCGCAGAGAACGCGTTTTTTCACTGGATGAGACAAATGATTTTACAATTCTTTCATCGTCATCATCATCGTCGATGGCAGTTTTATGAAAACAATCAGTTTTTTCGTGAAGGAATCCCTCAAGCGAATCCCATTCGTCGTCATCTTCAATGACAGACTTCAAATGAGTGAGGGTTTCATCTGGATGTCCAATGGGAGAAATGCAAGGGATTGTTTTGTCATACCGCTGGTCTTCTGGTTCGGAAACGACAGCTGGACTATCTGATGCATTGGATTCATCCTCAGAACCTCTAGGCTGACTGGAGGTGCTTCGGAGTGGTGAAGGGGTAGAAAAATGATTATTTTGAGTCACAACACCACACCTTATTTGTTAAGCAACAACGAGTCATGTAAAGGAAGTGCGGTATTGCGCCGCACTTTATGTAATACTACACCTTAATAAACGGTTTTGGCGAGGAGTGCTGTGACATTATCCGGGCCACCATTCTGGTTGGCTGCAATGATGAGTTCTCGGCATGCGCGGGGAAGATCGTCAGCGTACTTTGTAAGAATTTCGCAGATCTGAGGTTCCTTGACGGGATCACTAAGACCATCGGAGCAGAGCAGATAGATGTCACCGTCTTCATGTTTATAGAAGTTCGTTTCAACTTCAACACTATCGGTTAGACCCACGGCTCTTGTGATGACATTTTTATATGGGAAACTCGGAAGGTCTTCTGGTTTGAGGATTTTTGAACGAATATATTCATTGGCAAGAGAGTGATCTTCTGTAATTTGCTCAAGAACACCCTTGCGGAGACGATAACATCTCGAGTCGCCGACATGGGCAACAATGACACCTTCTTCGACGAAATATGCACTCACACATGTCGTTCCCATGCCATTGTACTTCGGGTTTTCACCGGATGCTTTATTGATAACTGAATTGGCTCTTGTCAGGGCTGCAATCAGACGTCTTTCTTCACGGCTTTTGGGCTTTCTTTTGCTCGCAGGCCAAAGGGGAAGCTCAATCGGTGTTTCCTGATCAACTGTTTCCTCGTAGTACGAACGAATTTCCTGAATGGCCATGCTCGATGCAACTTCGCCTGACTGATGCCCCCCCATTCCATCGGCTACAACGACAAATGATTCCGTCTGAGAAACGAGAAAACTGTCTTCATTATGTTCACGGCACATGCCTGTATCGGTTAATCCTGCACATTTCAAACGCATGAATGTTCACTCCTTAAAAAAATTCAATCTGCGAAATCGAAGGCTACGTTGCCCGTAAAATTTACCACGCCAATTATACATCATACTCCGATGTTATAAAACGGCCAAAAAATAATGAAACTCAGAATCGAATTTCAATACCCCCCGTCAGATCAAAGCCCCAGTGCGTTCCACCTAACATTTCTGCTGAAATAAATAACTTCCAGCGTTCTGCAAATTTGTAGGCTGCAATGCCACCAAGCATATAACGTATGGACGCACTGTTACAATCCGAATAGCCGGATGGTAATGTGTTTTCGTCATCGTCGTTTGCTGCTGCATCTGCCGAGGAATCATATCCGCACATCGTACCGTATCCCAGCCCTGCTCCAACTGCAAAATCGAACTTCTCAAAGTTGTCGTATCGCCAGCGTATCGAAATAAGACCAAGATGGCCAAAGGCTGAGTTTGTATTGCCGCCGGCAATTCGATACATAAGGCCCACTTCGTAGTGGCCGTTAAATATTGGAATCAGTACTTCAATCCTCGCGTTCCATGTCTTGACATCATTGGTCGTGAAAAATCCACCAGCACTCGCTCGGACCCCATATCGAGCATCCCCAGCTGCTTCTTGGAATTCTTCAATATTGTTTGCTCCGGATTCTTCTATGGATCGAGAGGTTGAACAATCCATTTGCGAAAGATGTCCCTCTGGTGAAAGAAGGCGAATCGACATCGGACTCGCTGGCACTCCTGTTTCCGCATCAACTTCTTGTGTGTAAACATTCTGAAGTTCCTGCGCAGAAACACTTCCATCATAGAGTGCAAGACAGCCGTCATTGGTCAGAACAAGTCCATCGTACGCTGATGCATCGTATTGGTTTACAATGGGTTCTGTCTTTTGCGCTGTTCGAAGTGTCAGTTTTCTTTGGGTATCGGATGTGCCCTCTGCAGAAATGAGTCTTCCTCCACGCAACGGGATAATGCCATGTGCATTTTCCATGCGTTCCATGCGCCAGATGTCGGGCTGGCCAACGTCTTCCGGCAGCCTCACTGCCGCATTGCACGCATAAACTGTTCGCGTTTCCATCTGCATTTCGGTGACACCGTTGTTTATGTCTTCTTCACTGGGCATAACCGGAAGTTCAACGGTTTCATCGGCACATGGGCCCATCACAATCAGCGTTCCGTCTTCTGCACTGATGAGTTCCGGTGCGGTTCCAATGGTGGGCGGAAGAATGGTTTCAGCCTGCCAGTCTGTGTTCTCTGTCCTCACATAGACGAGATATTCGCCATCTTCCGCATAACACATCAAAATGCCAAGTCCCAGTGATGATGAGGCATAGGCTGGGATACACCCTTCTGGCAGTGAAATGTTTTCAAACCCTCGCTCTGATGTAATCATCCAGGCCGTTGGCGGATTGATTTCGCTCTGATCACATGTTTCTTTGCTGTCTTTGCATGACGCATTCTGGTAAAGCCCAAGTCTCATGCCGCCTCTGGCTTGAATCGGGGTATAGAGAATTGCTGGCGGCTGATCTGGTGCCAGGACTTCAGGCAATAATTGACGAGGGATGATTGCAACTTCAACTGTTGGCGTCACTGGCGTTTGCTCGGTTTCACCCGGACTTTCGTCCGTCTGCTCTTCCTGCAAAACTGGCAGCTCAGGGGATTCCATGTTTAACCATGATTCGGGGAGTGGATCCGTTATGATGAGGTTGTGAGTCGTCATCCATCGCCTGGCTGGCGCAATTTCTGGGCCTGTCACCTGAATCCAGCTCTTGCCGTCACGGGATAAAACCCTGTCTTTTCCATCCCAAATCCAGCCATGGCTGTGCGTAAGTTCTGCAGGCGAATCGGATAAAATCGTCCATGAACGACCTGCATCCGTCGTCACATATGTCTTTTCATTGAGAAGACTTTTTATGCGGATAACACCTGTTCCGTCTGAACGCCACCAGATGCCTTGAATATCTGCAATTTGTGACGTCTGCTCCGATGACGGTTCCTCTGCTTTCTTGCTTTGCTTTTTGCTCTTTTTGCTCTGCTTTTGGGCTTTTTCTTCAGCAGCCTGCACGGCTTCCGGCGTCATTTCGGCAGCTTTCGCATCGTTCATAAAATCTGTTAAAGTAATGCGTTTGGTCGAACCTGTGTTCAAATCAACGATTATTAGCGTGCTTTCATCGGCATACACAACATGATTCGATGAAATATCGATTTGTCGGACGTTCGGTATGTCGAGAATGTTTGTATAGCCTTCGGGGGATAATGCATCCTGCCATGTCTTTGCAACAAAAAGATGGACACCATCGTGAACAAAGATGCGGTCTTTTTCATCGACAGATAGCCATTGCGTATTTTCAGGCAGGGTTATCGTTCCAAGCTCATTCATTGCAGCATCTGTTACGACGAGCTGCTGCTCGTCCATGCCAACAATGGCAATGCTGTTTCCTGTCGCTCGAATCTGCGGCGATATCGAAACCATATCAACTGTACGCATGTCCGCCCAGGGGGCCTGGCCTTCCAGCGGATCAATCCATACCGCATGTTCCAGCGGCTGATTGTCCGTTTCTTCTGCAATGGCGTTGAATCCGGTTGCGCATATCGCAATGGTAATGGATGAAATGATAATTTGATGGATTGTTTTCATGTCGACTCGTTGTTTATGTCGCAAAATTTGCGCGACTCATTTCTTGCGCTTGCGCTCTACCTAATTTTTGATTTCTATGCAATGATAGCCTTGTTTCTATTTCATTTTAGCTCTAAATTCATATTCAATGACGTCCTTGATGCGGGGGGGCAGTCGTGATATTGCAAGTTCCTGATATCAATGACAATTTTTTTTGTGGACTGCGCCTATTTCGCTGACGCTCAATACGGCTTGCTCGGCCGCCTTATGCCGCTTTGCGGCAATATACGGCGGCTGGCCCGCGCTATCTTCAATACGCGCGGGCTTTTTATATGCCCTGCTTTAGTATGGCTTTGAGCTGGTCTCTAAGTGCAATAAAATGCTTCCCTCTGAGCGCCTCTTCGAAATTCAAAAAATAAGATAATTTCATAACAACTTGAGAACTCATGATAAAAAATAACTTCTTTCTTTTTTCCATTCTGGGGTTGGTGTGCTCGCTCTGCGCTTGCAGTGATGGCGCGGTTTGGGACGATTTCTCTCAGTCACAAAATCCTGTTGTCAATGGCACTAAAGTTACCGGCACCGATCGGTACTCAACTGTCGCTCTACTTAAAAAAGAATTGTTTTCTTACTCAGCTTTCTGCACCGGAACTCTGATTTCTCCAAATTATGTCCTCACGGCCGGACATTGCGTGCAGGACTGTAAGGGAAATGATATGACGAGTTATCGCAAACACCTCTATGTCGGTATCGGACAGAAAGAAGGCAAATTTGATAAAAAAATTGCCGTTGAAGTCGAAGATATCTTCGTTCATCCGGATTATATCTGTACCGATGCTCAGGTTAAAAATGACGTCGCCATTCTTAAACTCAGCAGTCCTGTCACTTCTGATGTCGCTGCCCCGTCCCTGATTATTCCTTCTTCGCTCGTTCCAACAGTCGACGAAATTGACATCTTTTCATCCGGTTTGGCTCCTCTGATGGCAATAACAGTGGGGTTTGGAATGACCGATCCCTCAAACAGCTCTTCAACTGGTGTAAAGTATCAGACGACTCCTCGCTCTATTCTGGCAATCTGCCCGCTTGACGAAACAAAAGATACTTATCAATGCGATAGAATTCGAACGCTGCGTAATAATGATGATGTCGGCGGCTTTGTTTACTTTTATAATATCGATACCTTTATCTGCAGTGGTGATTCAGGCGGACCGACTTTTATTACCCGCGATGGAATCGATTATCAAATCGGTATCAGCAGTTGGGTAAACGTCAATTCGGATGGCGAATGCACTGGCTTTTCTGCAATGACTTCTGTTGACGATTACCGCAGCTTTATCGAGAGTGTCGTCACTGATTTGCCTTCGTCGATCCCGGAAATCTGCGACAATGGCGTAGATGATAATGGTGATGTGTTGACGGATTGCAAGGATCCTCAGTGCAAAAATCTTCCGATTTGTGAACACGAAATTTGTTACAATCACATCGATGACAACAATGATGGCCTTGTCGACTGCGCAGATCCGCAATGCGCCGGTGATTTAGGCTGTATTCCCGAAAACTGCACGAATGGCGTGGATGACAACGGCAACAATCTCATCGACTGCGCAGATCCCGCTTGTCAATCCGATTCTGCATGTGTAACGCCAGATGTCGAAATCTGTAATAATAACATCGATGACGATAATAACGGTTTCGTGGATTGCAACGATCCGGCATGTGTGACCAATTCCGTTTGTGCACAGAATCAGCCGGCTGTTGTCGAAATCTGTAACAATAACATCGATGATGATAATAATGGGGTTGTCGATTGTCTGGATCCAGCTTGTAAGTACACTCCCATTTGTGTAACAAATACCCCGCTCACGTATACCGAGAATTGTACAAACGGCATAGATGATGATTTTAATGGTCTTGTTGACTGTAAGGATCCTGCATGTATTTGTGGTGAATCGGATGTCGATGAAAATGGCTCTGACCGTTCTGACAATTCTGGTAGTTCTGACAGTTCCTGCTCCGCTTTACCTCAAAAACCGGCAAATCCCTGGTCTGGCTTGATGTTTCTTGGCATGATTGGTACAGGGATTTGGTTGCGACGAAGAAAGATTTAAGCTTTTTTACACAAACACTGAAAAATCAGTTTTGGCTTCATTCACTGAGGATTTATGAAAAAATATCGTTTTCTCATTCTGGCTGTTATAGGGGCATGCGCTTTGTTTTCGGCTTGCTCCGGCGATGATGAATCTTCCGATTTCAGTCAGACTCAAGAGGCTGTCATTAATGGAAGCAAGGTTACGGGAAAAAACCGATATTCAACCGTGGCTTTGCTTGTTAAAGATGGTTGGGGGAATTATTATTCTTTTTGCACAGGAACCCTTATCTCGCCAAATTATGTCCTGACCGCCGGACATTGTGCAGCTGATTGCGAGGGGGATAGCATTGAGGATTATATCAGCAATCTCTATGTCGGTTTTGGTCAGTCAGAAAATGGCATGACAAAAACTGTTCGGGTAAAGAGGGCCGATATCCACGCGCATCCGGATTTTATCTGCAATGATTATCAGATTAAAAACGATATTGCTGTGCTGAAGCTTAGCAGCCCGGTTTCTTCCGATATCGCAACTCCTTCGTTAATCATTCCGCCTTCTCTGGTTCCATCTGCCAAAGAGATCGATTACGAACCCGGTGTCAATGCAACGACGGTCGGCTTCGGAATGACGAATGTCTCGGATAGCAATTCGGGTGGTATCAAGTACGAAACGACACGTATGATGTTGGCTGTCTGTCCTCTTTCAAAAAAAGGTGAAAGTTATTACTGTTCTGAAATTAGAGAGTTGGAAGGCACCAATGATGTCGGCGGTTTCATTTACTTTTATAATGAGAATACATTCGTTTGCAGCGGCGATTCTGGCGGACCAACTTTTGTGACCAGAGATGGTGTCGAATATCAAATCGGAATTAGCAGCTGGGTAACGACAGATGAGTATGGAAGATGTACTGGCTTTTCAGCCATGACTTATGTCAACGATTATCGCAGCTTTATTGAACAATATGTGACTGACTTGCCTTCGGCAACACCAGAAATCTGCGATAATGGCAAGGATGATAATGGCGATAACAAAATAGATTGTGACGATCCGTACTGTGCCAATTTAGTCATTTGCAAGAGCGAAATCTGTAATAATCATATCGATGACAATAAAAATGGTCTCATCGACTGCAATGATCCTGATTGCAAAGATTCCGGTTATTGCAAGCCGGAAATTTGCGACAATAGCGTGGATGATAACTTGAATAACCTTGCCGATTGCGACGATCCTCAGTGCGCAGACTTTATTCGCTGTCAGCCGGAAGTTTGCAATAATGGCGTGGATGACAATGGTGATAATCTTGCTGACTGTGACGATCCTCAATGCGCAGACTTTATTCGCTGTCAGCCGGAAATCTGTGGCAATGGCAAGGATGATAATGATAATGGTCTCATAGACTGTGATGAACCACAATGTGCCGATTATTCAGGCTGTATTCCAGAAGATTGTACCAATGGACTGGATGACAATCATAACGGTCTCATCGACTGCAACGATGCTCAGTGTTTCAGAAAACTTATCTGTATCCCGGAAAACTGCACAAATGGAATTGATGATAATGGCGATGGTCTGATTGATTGCAAGGATCCCAAATGCTCTAATGATTCGGCCTGTAAAAAAGTCGATGAAGATTGCACCAACGATATTGATGATAATGGTGACGGGCTGATCGACTGCAAGGATCCATCTTGTATTTCACATCCATCATGCAACCAGATAAAGACTGAAATCTGCGACAATAATGTCGATGATGATAATAATGGTTTGGTAGATTGTAAGGATCCAGCTTGTATTTCACATCCATCATGCAACCAGGTAAAAACTGAAATTTGCGGCAATAATCTCGATGATGATTATAATGGTCTCGTCGATTGCAAAGATCCGGCATGTCATTGTGATGACTCAGAGAGTGTCGTGGATTCAGAGGTTAATATGAATCAATCGGATAGTTCCTGTTCATCTGTTCCGCAGAACTCCAATAATCCATGGTCAGGTTTGATACTTTTGGGATTTTGGGGCGCAGTTGGTGTGTTGCGAAGACGGTTGAGTTGATAAAAAGCCCTGGAAAATCTTTTCATTTCAAAACTGATTTTCCAGGGCTTTAATTTTATTCGGAAAGTCGTTTCTCGATGGCTTCGGAGAATGTTTTAAGGTCATCGAAATGAAATGCAGCCATGCGATCGAGTGGGGTCGGCTGGGCATTGACGATACAGAGCTTGGCCTTGCTTTGCCAGGCTGCTAATGGGATGGATGCTGCGGGTTGGACTGTCAGCGAACTGCCAAGAACAATCATTAGATCGCAGTGTTCTGCCCAGCTAAAACAGGCTTCCAGTGTCGAACTGTCAAGGGATTCTCCATAAAATATGATGTCGGGTTTGATGACTCCACTACAGTCGCAATATGGAACATCTCCTCGCATGACAATTGGAGCGATTTCATCATACCCAAATGATTTATGGCATTTTAAACAGTGATGATTGGATGGCGAACCGTGGACTTCAAGTACACGCTTGGATCCTGCAGCCTGATGAAGAACATCGATATTCTGCGTCATAACACCGCCAATCATGCCTTTTTCTTCGAGCTTGGCAAGTACAGTGTGGACAATGCAGGGGGTGAATCGATCCAGACAGTAGCAGAATTCCCGCGCCCATGCATAAAATATGGAAGGATCTTTTCGGAAAAATGGAATCGAAAGAATGTCTTCTACTGAATATCCCTGCCATGGCTTTGAGTAGACACCGTCTTTGCCCCTAAAATCTCGTATGCCTGACAGTGTTGAGGCTCCGGCTCCTGTGAAAACTGCTGTATCTTTTGATTCTTTTAAGGTTTCCCAGAAGGATTCAAATGCGAGTTCATCCATTGATTTGCCTCACTTTTTGCAAAAAAGTTGAAAAAATCCATAGAATTAGTTTTTCAAATATGGATGTTAAAAGGCCGGCTTTTGCCGGCCTAAATGATTATGAGTGAAGTTCAGGCTGATGCTTGCGTTTCCTGTATAGTACTCCCAGACAGGGAATCAGTGCGAACAGCCAGCCAAAACCACTACTCGATGGGGAGGACACAGAACAGGCTCCCCCGCGTACATCACCGACGAATATCTCATCGTCGTCAATGGGCGGATCCGGCCATGGAATATCCGGCTCATCAGGATTGTCGGGATCATCCGGGTTGTCAGGATTGTCAGGATCATCCGGATCGACATCGGGATGCGGTCCTGGCGGATCGATGTTGGGTAGATCGGGATCGAGAATGGGTGGTTTATTAGGATCATCCGGGTCATCGGGGTTGTCCGGGTCATCTGGATTGTCCGGGTCATCTGGGTTGTCCGGGTCATCGGGGTTGTCCGGGTCATCTGGATTGTCCGGGTCATCTGGATTGTCCGGGTCATCTGGATTGTCCGGGTCATCTGGATTGTCCGGGTCATCTGGATTGTCCGGGTCATCGGGAACATCAGGAATGTGAGGTTCTGCAACAACTACAAGTGTTTCAGCCGTATCGCTTCCTCCATTCCCGTCTAAAATCGTGAGCGTGAATGAATACACATCTCCGATTTGTGCATCATCTGGGATCGCAAATTGAGGGGCACTAATGGAGTCACTCGTAAGGGCATCAACATGATTGCCACTCCAGCGGAAATATATCATATCGCCGTCTGGATCGTAGGAACGCGATGCATTTAGTGAAATGATGTCGCCTGGCATTCCGGTAAAGGTTGATGCAAGAATAGCGACTGGTGGATCATTTTCAGGAGGATTGGGTTGAACATGAATCCAGACTTCGCCACGGGTTTCATTCCCCACATCATCCGAGACAACAAGCGTGTATACAAAATACACGTTGTCTCCTTCAATGCGGTTGAGTGCAGGCTGGACAGTTGTTGCTTCATCCGATTCGAACCCCCAGCCAGTCCAATGAAATTTGAGTTCTCCGCCTTCGGGATCGTAGGACTTTGATGCATCGAAAGTCACCATTTCTCCAGGATATACGGAGATCATCTTTCCGGTTTGGACTCCGTTTGAGGCTGTTGCAATGACAACTGGCGGTTCATTTCCAGGTTCATTTACTTGGACTTCGATTTCAATATCACCAATATTTCCAATATCGTCGATGGCCTTAAGCCAGATTTTGTAATCGCCTTTTTGGGGCGGAACCCAATCGACTGTTTCTCCTGTAAACCATTCTTCAATGTGTTCGGTGTCTGCGCTTGCATATTTGGCAACTCGCCATTCATATGTCATGGGGCCGTTTTCTGGATCGATGGATTGAGAGGCATCCAGCGTGACTGTCGATCCGAGGGTCGTTACAAGGCGAGTTTCGGATTCACTGAACTCATCTCGGGCAATGGCAATAGCAATAGGAGATTCGTTATCTTCATCATAGACGACGAAGTTGACTGTTTTAGGTTCGCTTTCACCATGTCCGTCAGAAACGATGATCTCACACAGATAGTTGCCAACTTTGTTGAAAACATCCGTTGAACCGCTCATTTGAGTGCTTTCAAAGATGAGCTCACCTTTAACGGCATAGGGGGATTGCAAAACATTGGTATAACAAGCCCAATGATATGTCAGAGGATCGAAATCCGGATCATATGAATCTGAGGCATCAAAATAGAGAAGTTCATGAACGGATAGTTGGAGTTCATAATTGCTGGATGAATGTCCGTTTGAAAGAACTGCAAATGCAACAGGTGGATGATTGTAATCATCATCGATGCACATGTTGAGTGTTGTACGGCATAGATAGCCTTTAGTACAGACATCATCATTTGTGCATGAATTATAGCAGGCGGCCTGGTCCTCATCGCACATGTAGTTACCGCAGGACTCTGTTTTTTCTGTACAAACGCCATTTTGACAGGTGTGTGTTAATAGCGTTGTCTCTGTGGTGCAGGCCGCAACTCCACAGGTTGTTCCATCAGGTTTGGATTCGCTGGCAATACATCCTTGTGCAGGGTCGCAGACTGCTCCTCCTGAACATGGGTCATCGCTTGCATTTTCACAAATGAGCTCGCTGAATTCAAAGTTATGTTGCTTGGGATCGCAAATGAGACAGGCATTACTGCCGGTATCGTTCGGTTCATAACAAATATCATTGACCAGGCATTTGCTTGCCATATAGCAAGGGGGGTCTGTTTGATAATAAGCCGTAATTCCCCCGGTATTGTCTCCGTTGGGGGAACCTACAACAAGGTCTAGCCAGCCGGCTTTGTTGAGGTCGCCGCTTGTGATGGATGTGCCAAAGGCGGCGGTTTGGCTGACTTTTTGCCAATAAGGCTCGGAAAGTCCACTACCATCAAGTGTTCCCATGAAGACCAAAACTCGTCCTGGTGTGTCGCTTTGGCCTGGCGCTCCAGCTACGAGATCGCTGAATCCATCATTGTTCAGGTCAGAAACATGGAGTGATGCTCCCAAATGGGCATTTTTTTCTGTACCAAGATATTGCCATATCACATCGGATGCATCAAAGGATACACCTGCTCCTTTGTTGCGCAGAACTGCGATGCGGCCCTGATGGGATAAATTACCTGAAAAATCCGGTTGACCAAGAATCATGTCGAGCTGGCCATCTCCGTCCAAATCTGCAAATGCAACGGCTCCAATGGCTGTTTCTGCCTGAAAATAATGTCTCGATTCCGGAAGTGTACCATTCTCATATTGATGAAAATAGACGCGGTTATAGCCGCTGTCGACTGCTGCAATTTCAGGTGCACCATTGAGATTCACTATGTATAGCTGCGAACCTGGGCGATTGTCGGATGAATCAGCCATGAATTTGGCCGCAATTTTCATGGTGCCGTTGGTTGTGCACATGTCGAGCTGAACACCAATAAATGGTGCATCATTGTCTGGATGTGCCTGGAATACGATATCCGCTTTTGAGTCGCCATCGATATCTCCAACCGCAAATGCTGTTCCTGCATGGGTGTGGCTGTCTGGATAGATGAGACGGCGCTGAGGCTTCACTCCGGATGTTTTATAAATCAACCCGAATCCGCCGTTTCCGGCTCCGTAATTTGGGGCTGATGCAACAACAATGTCTCCTTTGGCTCCCAACGTATTGCAAAAATTCCCAACTTCTATGCTTGTTCCATATCCGTCTTCAGTTGTCAGGTCGGAGGGATTCATCGGAAAACGCTCATGCTTCGTTCCCCAGTTGATGTCGATATAACCGGCTTCGCCTGCATGATTAATAGATGAAATGACATCAATAGTTCCATCTTTGTTGATATCGCCGAGCGCAATGTTTTGGCCGTATCGAATGCTTGCGTCCCCATTATCCACTATCGACATCTTTTTGTTGGTGTCCCATGGTTTTCCGCCGATGACTCCAAAATTGCGCGTTTTAATTGCAGAGGTGCTCTGCGAAATATCGTCCTGAGGGTTCGTTAAATTCTCCGTGCATCCAGATGATGTCAATACGGCTATTGAAAGTATCCATATATTTTTTTTATTCAATCTAGCTCTCTCCCTCAAAAATAATCACTGTCTGACAGTGTAACACATAAAACTTTCGTTAGGTATAATCTCACGCAATATTTGTGCGATTGTGCTGGCTATCGATAAGGATACGAATAACGCTTTAGCGTCCTCATTATTTTCGAGCGTGAGGGCTCTCTGGCTGGTTACTTTGCGGGTTACAGCATCTTGTATGGTTGCGTTTGAGTTCGTGATTAGCTAACACGAACGAAGCCTTGAAACGACTAGTTACTGCAGGTGGCATGAAACATGACCACGAGGCTGAGATTGTCGTTCAAGGCTTCACCTTTTGCCCAA
>JAZRWV010000566.1:0-19886 GCA_045599925.1 Myxococcota bacterium | reverse complement strand
ACGTCGTATGGCATTAGCAATTCTAAAATCAGAAAACTCTAAAACAAGTATTCACTTACGTCGCATGAGGGCGGCTTGGGACATTGACTATCTCATAGGGCTGGTTGGGCTCAAGGAAAAATAGAACTCGACAGCCCTGGGCCCCATCCCCATTTCTTAGAAACTTAATTAGTGTCAACATTTCAGTTGATTTGCATTCATCCCTGCTGAGCTGTAACTGTAAATGTAATTGAGGCACGAACCATATAAAAAATAAGTTTTATCTTGATTGAATGTGCGATATGTAGGCTGGGTGGATATCAGGTTCACATTTCCTCAATTTTAATGGAGCTTTTTATGAAAAAAATACTGTGTGTGTTTGCTGTTCTCGCTTCTGTCGGATTTTTTGCACAAGGATGTGGTGATGATGGCGGAAGTGGCGATAGCTCTTGTAGTGCCGATGTCTGCAAAGACGCGAATACGCTGACGAAATGCAATGCCGATGGTACAACGACGGACGAAACTTGTGCCAATGGCTGTGATACAGCAACGAACAAATGCAAAGAAGCCGAAGGTAACAAGTGTTCCGGCGATGTCTGCAAAGATGGTGATATACTTTTAGTATGTAATTCAGATGGCAGTACGACAGAAAAATTCTGCGAGGAAGGTTGTGATAGTCAGACGAAATCCTGCATTACTGGTTTGACATATCCTGAAGCACCCAAGTCATGTTCAGACAATACAAATGCTGTTTGTACAAGTTCCAGTACGACATATATTTGTTCTGACTGGTGGGGGATGGAGCCGGAACTCTTTATTGAGCATTGTGCAGCCAACCGAAGATGTACTGATGGTGTTTGTGTCGTTAGAAATGACCAGAAATGTGGTTCAGACTATTGCAAGGATGTGAATACAGCTGTCGAATGCAGGGATGGTGTTCCGACAGAAGTCAAATGTGACGCTGGACAACTTTGTTTTGATCGCAAATGTCGTACATCTCATATTAGGTCATGTACATCATCCGATGAGTGTGAAAATACTGAAACTTGTTATAATGGCCTTTGCTATTTGAAATCGAATATGGAACTTCAGGTGAATGATGCATGCAATTCATTAACATTCCAGGAATATTGCAAGGACGGAATTGAATATAAATGTGGTTATGATGACACTGTCGAAACGAATGACTGCAAAGATTATAATGGCTGTAGTACTATTCTTCAAAAGGGATACAACTCTGAAAAGCCTGTTTTCAATGCGGCTTGTCGTGGAATTACAGAGAATTTGGCCGCGTGCACACAGCCTGGTGTGGTTTTAAATCGTTGTTATAACCAGCCGGATCCTGACTATTCGTTTTATATGAGCAATGCGTCTGTTTGTGTTGTTGGAACTGATGGACAATATGTTTATCAAGTTGATCAGGAACAGACGAATTGTGGCAATAAAAAATGCAATGAAGAAACCGGTCTTTGCTATGAATAATACATAGTGATTGTCGGCGTATTGGCGGCAGCCAATAGCCGACAAAAAAGGCTGGCCGTATGTGCCATCAGCACATAGGTCAGCCAGCGAAGCGCATTGGCTGTAGCCAAAAGCTGAGCCCTATTTTAAGACAATATCAATAAGGCCGATGGCGTAACCCACGAAAACAGCCAGGAAAAGAACGGTGAACATTATCAGGAAAAACATGAGCACAATCATGCTGGTTGAAAGCCGTTGATGTGAACCTGTGCGTTCGACGTGCTGAATGGGGGACGTATCGGGAACAATAGCTCCAAGTCCGAGCTGGGTTTTCATCATCGATGTCTCGTCTCGCGTTTTGGAAAGCATTCCAATGCTTGGAAGGGTTCGTCCGCTGAGCTTGTCATTGTTGAGCACCGATACAGGATCTGTGGCATCTTCAATATGTTGCAGGGCATCGAAGAATTCACCTGCATCCTTGTATCGCTCAGCTGGATTTTTGGCGCATGCTTTCTGAATAACGGCTTCTATTGCTGTTTCCTGCAGAGATGGCGGGAAGATGATGGGATCGTAACTCTGTTTGAATGCGATATCGAAGATGGAATCGCCATTGACTGCTGGGGAACCGGTGAGAAGCTCAAAGAAGATGAGACCGGCAGAGTAGACGTCCGTCCAGGGGCCGAGTCTGCCATTGTTGAGCTGTTCTGGCGCCATGTATTGCGGCGTTCCGTAAACGCGTCTTGAATCGACAACGGTCACTTCCTGAACGTTTGCATCCTCACTGGCTCCAAGTGCTTTGGAAAGACCAAAATCGAGGATAATAACCTGGTCGGCATATCCTTCTTTTTTGGAAAGCATGATATTGGCTGGTTTGAGGTCGCGGTGAATGATCTGACGCCGGTGAGCTTCTTCAAGTCCGCATAAAAGCTGAAGAATAATATTTTTGGCTTTGTCGAATTTCATTGCACCGTGCAGGGAAAGTCGATCATCAAGTCTGTCTCCTCGGATGAGTTCCATTGTCATCCAGAGAATACCGTGCTTGAGTGAACCGCTGCTGTAAAGACGGACGATATTCGGGTGTTCAAGGCGCGATACAATATCGATTTCTCGCTCAAAGCGTTTTTCAATGTCATCGCATTCAGATTTTGCAGAGGGTAGAATGAGTTTTAGTGCTTCTTCCCGGCCAAGAGTCAGGTTTTTGGCTTTATAGACGGCACCAAAACCACCGCGCCCGAGCTCAGAGATGATCCTGTAACAACCAACTTTATCATCGACTTTGGGAAGCTCATATTTGGTAGCATCATCCCAACGGTTTTCTGTTTTGTCGAAGACAAGCGTGCGCTCGAATTCGGATTTGGGTTTGATTGGTTCGTTGGATAAATCTGGTGCATCGGCTGGCGCCGGCGTATCATCCCCAAATTCTATTGTCTTTGGGGCTTCAACGGGGTGCGTGGTGAGTGTGGGGCGTTCGCTGATAAGTGATTCCGAAAGCCCTTCGGCTTCTGAATCGGAGTTTTTCCTGAGCTCGGTCGTTGGTGTTGATAATTCAATGGGGGAAGTGGATTCAATCGCATGAAACACTTCTGTGGTAGGCTCCTCTTCCATTTCAGGTAAACGATTGGATTTATTGTTGACTTTCAGTGGATTGCTCTGGCCTGAAGTGGAGGTGGATAATAGTTTGGAGGATGATGCAAAGATAAACGCCTCTTCTTCTGTATTGCCAAGGGCGCTATCCTTGTTTTCCGTAACAGCTTCTTTGGAAACAGATTCTGATGCAGCATCTGTTTCTTTGGATTCTGTATCTGCAGATTTTAAATGATTTGGTTTGGATGAGGAGGCTTTTTCAGTTCCCACTTTTTCTGAATCTGTTTTCTGTGAAATGGGTTTGGGTAAATCAAATCTGGCAACATTCTCTTTGTTGGCTTTTTCCACACTGCTGGGTGATGAAGATGGCGTTTTGGTTGGCCAGAACATCACTGGTGTTTCTTTTTTTTCATCTGTTGAACTCATGATTTACTCACACTGCTTATTGAGTAAGAATACACACTGAATTTTTAATGCTCAGAACTATGTTGTTGCAAAATAAAAGACATCTATTTTTCGTCGACTTTTCCTGCTATTTCCTGCATTCTGGTTTCATTGACGAGAATTTCGGAATTTTGAACGAGAGCATTGAGCGTTTGCTCTGTTCCTAATGTTCGACCGCGCTTGATGATATTGGAAATGATAAACTCGCGATCAGCAACGGGATCTGCTTTGGTTTCGTCGGTTTTGGTTTGGAAAAGAATGATGTGGTAACCAAATTCAGATTCGATAACAGGGCTTAGACGATTTTGTTCAGAAAGTGAAAATGCCGCCTCTGCAAAAGGTTCGACAACCGCCTGATAGGGAAGCTGTTCGCCGAGAAAAGATATCATAGGGTATCTTGGAAATGTTAAATCGGCATTGAATACGGAATGAAAACCGGCTTTTGTGAGCCTGAGTGTTTCGCGTTGAAGAGCTTCGTTCGTGAATTCGCCTGAGGTTTTAAGCTCATTAAGGACTGTATTCAGAGCCTCAAAACGTTCTTCAGGTGTCGTTTTGTCATCAGGTTTAATCAGAATGTGACTGGCTGTAACGAGTGCCGGATTTCCACTTTTAAAAGCATAAGCATCCACGGCACTCTGAATAAATTCATCGGTGATTGACTCAACACTGTATATATCTTCGATTTGTGTTTTAAGCCATTCTTTGGCGTAAGCTCGGCGTTCTGCCCATATCGCGGTATCGGAATCGTATTCCTGTGCACTCATCAACTGGATGACATCGAAGTCATGTCGGGCTTGTGCTTCATTAATATCTGCATGCTGAGAGCGATAAAGTTTCCATTCTTCCTCCAGAAGTTCAGGCGTTTGAGGTGGCAGAATGCCCATCCGGTTGGATTTGACTCGGTTGACATCGTCTTTATCCAATGAACATGCGGCCAGAAACAGAGCCAGAATAGTGATGATGAATAGTGCGGTTTTTTTCATATGAATGCTGGAGAAATAAAGGAATTATTTTTGCCTTCCGGATGCTGCGATCGCAAGTTTAGCCAGTGTCGTGCTGAAATGCCAAACAATGAGACCTGTTATCAAAAAGACAGCCATTCGAAGCCAGGCTTCACACAGGGCAAACCATAACCCCGTGCAAAGCAAAGCTCCACTTATGATAAGACAAATCAATGAAATGCGATCGTAAAAAGTCGTTCGAAACATTATTCAAACGATGTCCACGTTACTTTGGTAATATGAATGCGGTTATCGTTTGCTGATGTGCCGCCGGGTTCAGGAACGAGTGAGAATGATGTCGCGTTTTTATCATTGATGACAAACGGCATCGTGGTTACCTCTTCGATATTATTCTTGTCGTAGGTATGAATGAGCTGATCGCTGAATGAACCTGCTACAATGTTGAGAATGCCTTTGCCGCCGGTCGGGTTGTACGAAATATAACTCAATGTGATGGTTCCAATGCCGTTGAGATTGGTGACATCAATACGCGTATTTCTGTCTGTGGAACCCGTCAGTGTTGCACCTTGAAGCGTCTGATATTTCTGAATGTTGCCTACGACTGAAACATTGGCATTGTCAATGGTTTCGGTATATGTGGCTGCGTAACCTGTACCGGATTTGCAGTTTGTGCATGAGAAGTCGAGTGTGAACTCTGTGTTTGAGCAGCTGTCATTGCCATTCGGGCATGTATCACACGCATCTCCAATCCCATCATTATCGGTATCTTTCTGATCCGGATTGACAACTGTCGGGCAGTTGTCTTCATCATCGATAATACCGTCTTTATCGGTATCTTTATCTACGACAACGATGGGGCTCGTGCAGGTTTCATCATTGGCTGCACAAAGTGGGAACGGGTCACAGATGTCGCCTTGACCATCGCCATCGGTATCGACCTGTTTTCTATTCGTATCCATCGGACGAATGGGATTAAATATTGTCGGACAGTTATCGACATTATCTTTAATTCCGTCGCCGTCTGCGTCGTCAGAGGCTGTGTAATCGCCATTGTAAAGTGTTGTGGTTTGTTTGGTCGTATCCTCTGCTCGCGTTCTTGCCGGTACACAACTTGGTTCATTTTTAGGCGTTTCATCACAGAAGAACACATCATATGCCGCAGCATTTTCAATGACTGAGAAATCGGTGATTTCTTTCTTGGCTTTAGTAATGGCAAAGTCGAATTTTTTATCTGTTTTGCAGACTTTAACACTGCTGCCGCTGTCCATGATGTTTGCATCGCCGTAGACGCGATTTCCGTTCATTGTGACGAGGAGAACATCTTCATTCTGGGCATCAATCACGGCACGATAAAGGTCTTTCGTTGCCGTCTTTTTAAACATGACGATGTCGGCTGTATATCCGACGGCAATCTGGCCGAGATATTTGTCGATACCAAATGCAATGGCATTGTTCCAGGTCGGCATCTTCCAGATTTCATAATCGGAAAAATAGAGGCTGTAATGATTCTGGTTGAGGTAATCGACACACTGAAGTTCGCGAAGCATCGTCGCTGAACCGGAATAAATCCAGTCTGTTCCAAGCCCGATAGTTACGCCCATTTTGTCATAGAGTGGAGCCTGAGCTGTATCGCCATAAAGAGAAATATTGGTACGCGGAGACCAGATGAGTTTGACCTGATTATCGGCCATTTTCTTGATTTGATTTGTGGTCGCACCAATCCCGTGAATGATGGCAACATTGGGCTTAAAGATATCGCGTGATTTAGAGCCTTCACCGCTCAAACAACGCATTTCATTTGCGGCAGACTGATTAATGCCTTCCGCAATGTGAGGTCCGTAAGGGCAGGTCGCATTAAATGCAGTTACTGTATCGTGATAATTGTAATCGCATCCGGATTCTTTGGTCACGCCATCGGTGTCATTGAGTGGGAATGTCTGATAAATGGATGTCACTCCGCCAATGGTGGATGATTTGACGTCGAGATTTCGGGCGAGTCCAGGGGCAGAACCGGAACCGAAAATGGAGGTTGTGCCGGACATCAATGCTCTGACTTCGACAACGGAATTGCCGTTATTCGTACTCGTCTGATCACTCGGAAGCTTGGTGTGGCCATTTTTCCCTTTGCGCCAGTCATTTCGGTGATCAAATCGTTCGTCACCCCATTTCTGAGGTGCGCCATTCGAGAATGTGGTGTGTTCATGACCATTGATAAATGCCGGACTGATGACAGAATCAGGGCATGAAATCACAATGGCATTCGTTGTGTCGGGGGTGCATCCAACATAAGTAATCTTATCGCCTTCAATGACGACACTGCCGGATTTCCACGTCTTTTCGAGGCCGAGAACATCACCCTGAAGAACGAGCTTTTTGCCCGTTCCATTTTTTACTTTGGAACATGTCGCCCCTGATACAGCCGGCAATGCAGGACATTCTGTGATTTCCGGTGCTGCACCCCGTTCAACGCATTCACCTGAAACACATATTTCATTGGCTTTGCAGGCAAATAAATCCCATGTTTCTTGCGCATTACAAACTGCTTTCAGGCCGTCACGGCAGGTCGTTGCTTCCGGTTCACAAGGTTTTGCAACGCATTCACCTTCCTGACAGGTTTCATCCGCAAGGCATTTGCGGGTCTTGATTTTTCCAGCAACACAGGACAAGGCTGCATTGATTTTGTCATCACATTTGGGATAGTCGGCTTCATCACACTGTGTGATTTCCTCGCAGATTCCCTGGGTGCAGGTTTTGTCGTCTCCGCAGGGGGTGGAACGGATCTGCCCGGCTTCGCATGTGAGAACATTATTCATCTGATCACACATCGGATAATCGTCGTCAATGCATGCAGGTTGAATGTCAACACAGGAACCGGATTCACACGTCTTGTTCTGGCCGCAAGGTTCAGATTTGATTTGGCCATTTTCACACGTCAGCTTGTTGTTGCCGTCACACTGCGGATATTCGACTTCATCACATTGAACCTGAGCATTTTTCTGACAAACACCGCCATTGCATGTTTCATCCTGGCCACACGGTGCCGTTTTGATTTGTCCGTTTTCGCATGTGAGCTTGTTGTTGCCGTCACATTGCGGATAATCAGCAGCATTGCACTGAGTTTGTTCCTGCGGCAGGCATCTGCCGGCAAGACATGTTTCATTCTGTCCGCAAGGTTCAGTCTTTATTTGTCCGCTTTCGCATGTGAGTTTGTTATTGCCATCACACTGGGGATAATCAGCTTCATTGCACTGAGTCTGTTTCTGCGGCTGGCAGACACCAGAAATGCATGTTTCATCCGTTCCGCATGGTTCAGATTTTATCTGACCGCCTTCGCATGTGATCTTATTGTTCCCTTCACACTGAGGATAATTGGCCGTTTCGCATGCGGGGGCAGACTGTGTGTCGCATAAGCCTGTTTGGATATTGCATGTTTTTCCAGCAGGACAGCCTGTCGTGACACAGGAGGTTGCCCTGGGGTTGCATGTTCCTGTTTGGGCGTTACATCCATACATACAAGGATGATATTCGTATTTTCCATTCTGACAGATTTGGGTAAAATCTTCGCTAAAGCACGTCGGTGGATTGTTATTACTGCATTCTGAGTTATCTGATGAATCTTCTGAACATCCGAAAAAAACGAAAGTTGCAAGAATGGATGCTACAAACAGTGACTTTTTATGCATTGAATTATACTCCCATGATGTGAAAGAACCCTTACAAACACGCATTTCAATCATAAAACAATCGCCGCGTATGCACAAGCATAGCGGCGATCAATGCAGGCGTATGGCGAAGCCAAAGCCTGCTTCACCAAAAAGAAATCTAAGCTCCTGCTGAATGATGCATTGCATTGTCTTCAGATTTTGTCAGACTTGCGCTGAAAGGATCGTCAGCTCCGGGCATTTTGTGAATCTCGTGTCTGGCGAATTCCCACGCTTTCTGAAGAATCCAGGAAACAGTCCGTTCCTGGCGTTCGGCTTCAAGACGAGCTTCTTCGAGTAGGTCAGGGGGAAAATAAAGCGTCAATTTTTGTTTTGTGGCCATCCGTGGTCTCCCATTGTGATAAAGATAGACTGTCCAGTCAATGGACCTGGACAAACGACAGAATAACCCCATATCTGAAAGGCTGCAAAAAATGGCATTTTTATATCACGCGCCTCGCCACATCGATGGCAATTATTGTGTTTTTCCGTCCGATATGCGTTCCTGGGAAACATCGGAAATCAATGAAATTGCGGGGCGCGGACATGAACTGATGGAAATTGCGGGAAGGGAAGTGGCGCAGCTGGTTCTCACCCGTCATCCGGAAATACGCGAAGTGCTGATTTTCTGCGGTCAGGGCAACAATGGCGGTGACGGTCTGACGGCGGCATATTATCTCGAACGATGCGGCATTGAAGTGCAGCTTTTTGTCTTTGACGAAGCCGTTTCGAAAACGCCGGATGCACAGGCGATGTTTGAGCGCGTGCGCCATATTCCTCGCATTGTTCTTCGTTCATCGACCGATGCAGGCCGCATTCTGGAATGGGCACGTCGGCGCGATATCCTCGTCATCGACGCCATTTTCGGAACGGGTTATCATCCTTCGCACAACCCGCTGATGACTCGCGTTTATCAGTGTATTTCCGCGCTTTCCTGCAAGGTCGTGAGCATTGATATTCCTTCGGGCATCGATGCGCAGACCGGTTATCGCGGGGCGATTGATGATGAAACGCCGCCGAAGGCTCTGGTCGCCGACGAAACCGTGACTTTTGGCGCGCCCAAGACTGGCCATTTCTTCGGCGAAGGTCCAACACACTGCGGCGATCTTTATTGCGTCGATATCGGGTTAAGGCCGTGGCATGAAGGGGCAAGCCGCACGCTTATTCTCACCGATGAATACTGTCAGCGCGAGTTGTGGCGCGAGTTTGAACGGCCATTTGACGTGCACAAAGGGCGATGCGGTCATGTCGCGATTATTGGCGGCATGATGTCGATGAAAGGGGCCTCCTGCATGGCCGGAAAAGCCGCGCTTCGCTCCGGATGCGGCCTCGTGACGGTCGCGGCTCGCCAGTTCATTCAGGCTCCGGATGAAATCATGGTGGCACCGATTTGCAATGAAAATGGCATTCTGAATCGCGATGCGCTTCATCAGGTTTTCGATAAGGCCGACTGCATTCTCGTCGGTCCCGGCCTTGGCCGCGATGATACCGCCCTCGAAATTCTGCGCGAATGCACGAAATTTGGCGGCCGTGTCGTCCTCGATGCCGATGCGCTTTGGGCTCTGCCACAGATGGATACAAAATTCCATTCGTCCGAGGTCTATGTGACTCCGCATCCCGCCGAAGCTGCAAGACTTGCAGATGTTTCGCCCCGGCAGATTCTCTACAATCCGCTTGGATTTGCACATCAAATCGTCGACAAGTTCAATGTGACGACGATTCTGAAGTCGCACGCAACCGTGATCGCGACTCACAAGGGCAATGCGATTCGTTACGGCGTTTGTCCCTACCCAAATCCCGCTCTTGCTACCGCCGGTTCCGGTGATGTTCTCTCCGGGATACTCGCCGGGATACTCACTCAGACCCGGTGTGGCGCCGTTTCGAAATGGTATGATGCTTTCGAAAATGCCGCACTCGCGGTAAATTGTCATAGCCAGGCCGGTCGAAATGCCGCTCGGATTCGCGGAAATTCGCTCTGCGCCTCAGATATTATCGATTGTATTCACATTGGTTGATTTTTTATGGGCCGTCCTATGTGCTTCGCACATACGGCCGGCATTTCGCGCTATCGGCAAAGCCGATACGCGCGAAACAATTTACAATTAATAATTGTAGCCATATAAAACTTAAATCGCCGTTGCAAAGCAACGGCGCATCATTGAATTGCACATTGCACATTGCACATTGCACATTGAATTATGCTTCCACTCATTCCTGCTGTCGTCGTTGCAGCCGCGTCTGCGGTCATTCTTATTCGCAAAAAAATCAAAGAGTCTGCCAGAGATGCTCTGCACAGTGAATTGCTCAAGTTTCTGTTTGGGCGAAAAGTTCCCGTAGATGCTGATGGAAACTTTGATCCGAATACAATCGTCAACGGAGTGCCACTCATTTTCAGCCTTATTGACATGCACGAAATTCAGTGTCTGGAATATCTTCTGGAATATGGTGCCAACCCGGATATTTGCAATGCACAGGGCATTCCTGCTGTCGTTTATGCGGCGCAGTCGCGGAATGCTGAAGATATTATTTCGATTCTGCTGAAATCCGGCGCAAATCCGAATGCAATGGATTCCGAAGGAAAAACTGCACTTTTCTATGCGTCTTCAGCCATGGTGGTTGATAAACTTGTCAATGCGGGCGCTGTTGTCAATGCAAGGGATATTCACGCACGAACTCCGATTTTTGATGTCAAAAAGCCGGATGCTCTCGAAAAACTCATTTCTTATGGGGCGGATATTGACGTTAAAGATGAGAATGGGCAAACCTGTTTATTTTCTTTTAAAAAAGAAGATGAAAAATCTCCCGATATACAAAAATGCCTTCTTATTCTAATCAAACATGCACCGTCTCTTGCATCGATTCAGGATGATTTGGGGAATAAGCCCAAAATTAAACATATTCTCTCGCATGTTAAATCGCGTTTGAACAGCATGCTTCTTGAGGCTGTTAGAGATAACAATTTCAATAGAATGGAGCATGCACTTAATTTGGGTGCAGATCCGAATATTCAAATCTCTTATAAAGATAAGGATGGCTGCAGAAAAAATGCCTTTTTGTTATTTTATGCCGTTGACCAGAATCGGCCTGATCTCATCAAACTGTTCGCTCAATATGGTGCAAATGTGAATAAGACTTCCTGGATGAATAATGTGATTGACGTGGCCATTCGGAAAGCAGCCTCTAAACCTTCCACAATTGCATGTTTACAGGCTTTGATTGATGCCGGTGCAAAAGTGACCAAAGAAAACCGCATGGTTGCCAGGAATACGAAAAAGAGAGAAATTATTGAATTAATTGATTCAGCTAAAAGGCAGCGTCACCCTCAAAAAATGAGTGCTTTATCTGGTCTGCTGGAAAAGAATGCTAAAAATCAGAAATTGTACTCTGCTGCTGTCAGCAATGTTTTTCGCCAGAATACGCGACATCCACAACAAAAGTGATAAATGGCAAATGTGTACTCATCTTGATGACCTTCGAAAACGAATGCAAAGCTGCTGCATGTGTCCCAATCGATGTGGATGCGATCGCCTGAATGGCGAAACCGGTATTTGCGGAAATGATGCAAATCCTTCCATTTATCAGCATTTTGTGCACATGGGCGAGGAAATATCCATTGTGCCGGCATTCATCATCAACATGGCCGGTTGTTCTTTGGATTGTCCGACGTGCCCGGAAAAATGTCGTTTTCATCAGGCGAAAATTCCCGTCGGATCGCCGGAACATTATGCCGACATGATGGCTGCTTATTTTAAGAAAAAGCAAATGCCCAAAAGCATCGAATGGATTGGCGGCGAACCGTCCACTCAGCTGCTTTTCGTGCTCGAAACTTCTCGCCGACTCAAGGAGATTCTGCCGGATTGTCCGACGATTTATCTCAACACCAATGCGTATTTTGACCCGGATTTGCTCGACTATATGCATGGAATCATCGATGCTTTTGTTTTTGATCTCAAATGCACGGAGTCATGCAGTCATATCGTTGGCAATTTTCCGGATTACGTCAAAACGGCAAAAGAAGTGATACGGCGAGGAGTACGGGAATTTTTGGGGGAACACATTGTGCGCCATCTCGTCATGCCGGGACATGTGGATTGCTGCACAAAGCCGATTATTGACTGGTGTCAGGCGAACATTCCGGATGTGACGTTCAATTTAATGACGACATTTCGGGATTTTAGAACGGATGTGACAGGGCCGTTATGTCTTGGCAAAGAAGAGGCTGAACGGGCAAAAGACCTCGTTGTTTTGTCGGGACTTAAACATTGTCTAATCGATGGGAATGATGGATGAATCCTGTATTCATTTCGGCGTTGCTTGTAATGCCGCAACGTCAATCGGGTCGGTTAAACACAACGCGATGCGAAAATTAACGCATTCAATTCGAATGTGTGAAGAAGAAGGTGGTTTTGATTTTTAATTCATTGGGTCATTTGGTTTGATTTAGCTAGACAAAGCCCTAAAATGAATGGAGACAAAAAATGGCCGCTGACCAATGTTCAGCGGCCATTTTGAGTTTTATTCACATGAAATCTTGATTTGCTGAGGTTTTGCGGCATTTGGCTTGGCGAGTTTAAGGGTGAGGACTCCTAGTTTGTAATCTGCCCGGCATTGTGTAGCATCGATGCCGTTAATGACTCTGAATTGTCGGTAATAATGGCGAGGTGTGAGGCCTTCGATTTCGGATTTTGCTTCGACTGTGAGGATTTCTTTGTCGAGTTTGACTTCGATGTCTTTAGGATCGAGTCCTGGCATGTCTGCAGTAACGATATAATCCTGATCGGCTTCTTCGATATCGACATCGGGCTGAATCTGCTGGAATTTAATTTTCACGGCATTTGGAGCATTTTGAGTGTCGATGTTGTTATTGGATTTATTGTTTGTATTTTGAAGAGCGGTATTTTCTAACATAATCACTGACTCCTGATGAAGTGATATATTGAGGTTAAAGATATATTTATCTGATTTAATTATATTAAATCAGATAAATGGTTGTTATGCATTAATCGAAATCTGTTTTGGCTGGTTTTCTGGTGCTTTTGGGAGGGTGACGTGCAGAATGCCATTTTTGAAAGTTGCAGTGGCTTTATCAGCATCGATTCTTGAGGATAATGCAATGCTTTTCTGCACTTCATAGCAGTTGCGTTCCGCGCGATAGAGTGTGTTTTCTTTTGGGTGAGAAACCGTACGTTTGGCACTGAGAGTGAGTGTGTCATTATGAACGGAAAGATTCATATCTTTTTCTTCTACACCGGGTAATTCAGCGATGAATTCGAGATTATCTCCTTTATCCAAAAGGTTCATTCGGTGTGTTCCGATGCAAATGTCATTGTCATCCAAATGGCGCAGAATGCGGTCGTTCAACATATCTGCAAAGGAATGATTAATAAGGCGATCGATATCAGACCAAAGTGTAAACATAATTACCTCCTATATGAAATAGAAAAGAGTATAAGTCGTTGTAAATGCAGGATGATGGATAAAATTCAGGTGTGAACTTTTTATCAGTTATTCCGTCATCCAACGAGGACATATGTTTAACACGTGAATGAAAACGTCAAGGATAGGGATCGTATTTTTTTTATTTTTGTGATGGAAGTGCATTCCAAAATAAAAAAATGCCGCGTATCCCGAAGGGATAGCGGCATTCAATCGAGCCGTAATGTGTGCGGCCCGGGAGGGCGGCGCACATAAGGCGAAGCTCTTAAAATTTAAAGCGGACATGGACCTGAATATCGAGGTAGTTACCAGTCCAGCCTTCCCAGGCACCGAGCATGTAATCGAAGTTTCCACCGATGCCGATATTTCCCCAGATATCAGCAGTATAGCCGACACCGAGTTTGAGTGCGAATGCACCATCGCTCCAGCCGTCATGTGCATAATATACAGCACCGATGCCGAATTTTCCCCAAAGTTCACCAGGACCTAATTGGAGGAAGAATTTGGCATTGAAGATGGTATGCCCGATGAAATGACCATCATCATTTCGATCATTTTTTGTGTACCAAAGCCCGCCAAAGCTTTCGTCGACATAGACACCGACCCAGTTGATGATTCTGTAGCCGGGTGTCACCATGATGTGGAAGCCGTGGTCATCGACATGATGGTTGACGCATCCAATCCAACCAAAACCGGCACCGATTTCAAACCCCTGAGCCTGAGCATCATTTGTCGGGGCGAAAGTAAAGGCGAGAGCTGCGATAACGGCCATTGCGGCGAGGATAATTTTATGAGTAGCGGATGCAAGAATGTTTTTTGACTCCATTTTATCTCCTTGAAATGGAATTCTGAATTAAGAAAAGGCACGCTGGAGACCAGCGCGCGATATCTTAGTAGAAATAAGAGTGAAAACAATAGTAAGAATAAAAAAAATCCCCTCAGATGAGGGGATTTTTGAAGAAATTGCTCTAATTATGCAAAGATTGCGAGGAGGGAAACGAGCAGAGCATAAATGGAGAGTGATTCGATGAGTGCGAGGGCGATGATCATCGGGGTGAAGATTTTGCTGTAAGCAGCTGGATTGCGAGCGATACCTTCGAGGGCACCGGCAGCAGCACGACCCTGACCAATACCGCAACCACAAGCAGCGATACCGATGGAGAGACCGGCAGCCAGATAATAGAAGGATTTGTCGACGGGCATAGCTTCAACTGCGACAGCTGCGTCCTGTGCGAAAGCGGCGGGAGCGAGGCAGAGGAAGAAGATCATCGTGTTGGCTGCGAAGAGGGCAATTTTTTTGGAAAGTGACATTTTAATAACTCCGAAAAAAGAAAGGTCTGAAGGACCGGTTAGCTTGTAAATTATTCTTCTGAAATCGCCTGAGAAATGTAGACGACGCTGAGAATACAGAAAACGGCAGTTTGGATGACGACAACGAGTGCGCCGAGACACATCATGATAGCGGGAACACCAGCAGCGCAGAGCGTTAAGAGGACTGCGACGACGGCGTGATCGCCGTACATATTGCCCATGAGTCGAACAGAGAGCGTTACAGGACGAACGAGCTGACTGATGAGTTCGATTGGGAACATCAGAGGGGCGAGAACCGGTATTGGGCCGCACATTTCTTTGAGCGTGTGTCCGATACCTTTGAAGATATTGCCTTTGCCTTTTTCGTGAATTCCGGCACAAACGGAAACGAAGAAGACGATAAGGGCCATACCGACGTTGGTATTGAGGTTATCGGTTGCCGGTGAGAGTCCCGGAATGAGGGCCATGATGTTGTTGAAGAAGATGAAGACCGCGAGCGCAAAGACGAGAGGAAGATAGTGGCGTGCTTTTTTGGGATCATGAATCTGGCCTTTGAGCAGACCATGCACGAGCTCAATGATGAGTTCGAAGAAAGTACGCGGGGTAAGCTTTGCGTCAGGTTCGGGTTTGAATTTTTTCCAGCTGCCGATGATTAGTAATGTAATCACGACGAGGGAAAGACATGTTAAAGCGACATGAATGAAGGAGATGGGTTCTCCATTCAGCCATGTATGGCCGAAAGCACCGAAACTTTCCCACCAGTCGTGGATACCCGGAATAAGATCCATCAGGCTGTGGATTTCTTCGGCTTCAGCCAAGACCACATTCATCATTGTTTTTCAACCTCTGAATTTTCCGGCGTTTCAGTTGCCGGTTCAGTTTTAACGAATAATGGAACCACTGCCATCGAAACGACGGTAATCGACACGCCGATAATGGCAGCAATGACATTAATATGGAATACTGCGACACAAATAACAAGGAAAATAGCCAGAATAAACGTTCTTAGCAGTGAGGCCATCTGAATTTTCCGGCCAGTTCTAGTCGCCGCTTCTTCTGCAATTTCCTTATCATCCGACAACATGTGCGACTTTTCTCGCACAATAACGGATGCAGTCCATACCACATATGCGCATAAAATTGCGATAGAAAATCCACCTACAAGTGCACATTCTCCTGCAAAGGGCCAATTTTGGCCCAGACCGCACCCGATTATGACGATAATGTACAGGATTAATGCGGTAATGATACATGCCTTGAATGTTCGTGGTATTTCCTTAATCAGTTTTTGCATCGGTTTTGTCATCCTCAGCGAGTTTTTTGGCTTTCTTAAGTGATTTGGCAAGTTCCATGATGCTGGATGCAATCCCGCAGACTATCCAGAATATGGTAAATACCGGTTTTGTTCCAAACAGGTTATCCATCCACCTGCCAATGACGTAGGTGAAAATGAGTGCAATGACGAGAAAAAGCCCAAAGTTTCCGACTTCAGCCATAATTTTATAGCTTTCGGAACGCAATTTTTTATCGGCTTCTTCATCAGCTTCTTCCGGTTTGGACAGAATTTCGAAATCATCTGAATTTTCGTCCTTATCCGATGGCGGGGATTCTGAACCGTCAGACTTGCCATTTGAATTGGCATCGACGTCTGAGGATTCAGACATGAAGGAGACTTCAGAATCGGGTTCGACAGGCAGGGGAGCCGGCGCATCGGCTGAAGCCGGGGGAGCTGCATCATTTAATGTAGTGGATGGAATATCGGACATTATGATTTGGCTAAAGACCTAAAAGAGAAGTGCCGGATTAATGACCGGCTGATATTAGAGGCAGACGCCTTTCTCGCATCCATTGGGGCACGAATCTTCGTGATGGAACATATAATACGAGCCGTTCAATGCTTTTTCACAAATATCGTTGTCCAGATGAGCGGTTCCTCTTTCATTGGAACCTCCGCACTGCATGAGTGGTTCCAAACCTTCATCACATGGGAATGTGCAGTCTGCATATGAATCGGTAAGATAACGGCATAACTGATTTCCGACGAATTCACCGATTCCGCATGTCATGACGTCGTAGGTGTGGGTGTCAGTTCGGCAATAATAGACCGAATTGTGTGCACAAAGATCGGAAAAATCTGAATTGCACGGAGCTCCTACGGTTGGGATTTTGGCATCACAGACGCCGTCATCGCAGGAGTTCTGGCAGACTGTGGTTTCTTTGAACCAGTAATACTTTGAATCTGAAGCCATCAGACACATGCGGTTGTCGAGAGCGGGTTTTCCGTTGATTGTCTGGCATCCATAGGTATTGTTGGCCGGATCAAACAGGGAGCATGATTCTGCACATTGAAATTCATTGGAACCATGCTGCATGGCGCAGGAGGTTCCTGCCGGACAGGTTGTCATGGTAACGATGTTGTTTTTGCACTCATAACCATTGCCGCCAAAACACTGGGTTTTGAAGGTTTGAGGATTGCATTCTGTGCCGACAACAGGGCCTGTTGTTGAAACGCAGTGTCCTCCGTCGCAGGCAATTGGACATGGGGGATCATCCGTATAACTGTAAAGATAGTATCCGCCTGATTTTGTTTTTTCGCACTGGTGAAAAGTGATGTATTTTCCTGTGCAGGTCGTGGAATAGTATTCATTCTGGGGGTTGCAGGTTTCGACGCAGTCGGCATATTCGCCGTCGACGGAAATCTGACACGAGAGCGGGACTGTCTTGGTTGAAAGCAAAGCACAGTCGCGTTTGACGACGTAGCCGTCTTCAGAGCAGAAATACGCGACCTGACCATCGCATCTTTCATTAAAATCGTAAGAGCTGACATTGCATCGGTCTGATGTGACGACATCTGTACTTAGAATGTTGGGGTCTGTCGATTGACCAGGCTGTGAGGTGTCTTCGACGCAGGTTCCCTGTGTCAGAGCCAAACATCCTGGAGCACAAGCCGGCGTTCCGCCGTTTTTCCATGTTTTGGCCGGGTTGAAATCAGAACAGGATTTCTGAACGGCGGCAGCCGTATCGCAGACTTCATTTCCATTAATGATGCCATCGCCACAGATTGCGGTTGGTGTTAGGTTGGCTTCTTCGCAGGTTCCCTGTGTAAGTGTCTGGCATCCTGGAGCACATGCGGGACGGCCTCCCGGCTTCCAGGCTTTGGCTGGATCGAATTCGCTGCATGTTGCAGGGACACCCTGCATAATATCACAGACCTCTCCTGCTTCGAGATTGCCATTGCCACATACGGCGTGATCGTTGTCGTCATTACAGGAAGCAGCTGTAAATGCAATGGTCAGAACTGATAAAATGCTTAAAAGCCTGGTGTGTTTCATGAGTCATCCCTTTCTAAAAATGGACGGCGACAAACCGCGTTGTTTCTCTACGTCATTGCGACGGCAATTTCAATGTTCAATGAACTGTTGTGTCGTTGCATGCCACGCCGAAATGAATGAAATTTATGGGGATTATTTCGATAGTTTGTTATTTTATTTATATGCGCTAAGATTGAAAAAGGCCCTATGAGTGGGCTGATTCGCTTTGAAATTTTATATAAAGGGTATGGTTATGCTTAAGAAAATATTCACGCTTTGTCTGAGTTTTGGAATCGTTTCATTCGCTATGTGCGCCTGTTCGGAAGATTCCAATGATAACAGTGGGAGCAACGGAAAAAATGGGAAACAGGAGCTGTGTGACGGTTCGAAGGTTTATGAGTGTTCAACGGTGAAGGGACTGGATGGCTCTGATGTCGTTGTTTCAGTCGAAAAAATCTGCAGCAATTCAAAGTGGGAACGCATGGAAACGAGCTGTTCAACCGGAAAATGTGATGAAACAACGGGCAAGTGTGTTGAACCCGTAAAATGCAACAATGGGGAAAAGTGTCCGGATGGCATGTCGTGTTCCGTTTATGGGATTTGCAAAGACAATGAGTGCACAGATGACACTGCATGTAATGGCAAGTATTGTGTGAACAATCTTTGCGTCCAGTGTTCGGAAGACCATCTCTGTGAAGAAGGACAGGTCTGTGATAAGGGCAAGTGCAAGGTGAATTCGTAATTATTTTAAGACTTTTACTGCGAAGGACATCCCGATCGTCTGGAGAGACGATTGGGATGCCGGACGGGCCTATTGCAAAGCAATACGGCCCTTTTTTTTGGCCTATTGCAAAGCAATACGGCCAAAATGTTACAGACTGTAACAGCAAAAAAGGTCCATGCGTATCGCCGGCAGGCGATAGCATGGACATGGCAGCGCGTATGGCCTTGCCATAGAGACTGTGAGATAATTCGATTTGAATATGCTACAGTCTCCACGTGCAATTGCCAGCGATATTTTATGCTCATTAATGACAATATTCTTGATACACTGCGATAACAAGCTACTCCAATTGTGGGTGTTTGTGTATTTTATGCAATATTTTGCAGTATTGTTGCACTTAATTCACTGTTTAACCTGTTAAATGGCATAACCGGACAATATTGAATGACGCACAATATAGGGCTATTTCTGTTTTAACTTTTTTCAGCGAAGCAAGAAGCAATTGGTGCTTTCCCATCCAACACTTTATGGTTCCGTTGATATTTTCAATCATACCCATTCTTTTCTGTAAAGCTGCTTTATTTTCAGGCTTTTCCATTTCCAATTTGCGGGTCTCTTTCCAATCATGATCTTCGCTTAGCCAAATGGAACGGCCATGTTTAGAACTGGTGCACTTGTCTCTAAATGGGCAGGTTGAACAATCTTTGTATGATGCTTGATAAACCTTATAGACTGTTCCTCTGTGTATTCTGTTCCTTTTAAATTTAAGCAGCGCGTTGTTTGAACAATGAACGACGTCATTTTTCGCATCATATTCAAATGAAAGATCGTTTTTTGCATCTGATTCCTTCTGATGTACCTTTGGAATTCCGACGATGCATTTATGACCGTCGGCTTCAAGAGACTGAATCTGTTTTGCATTGCAATATCCAGAGTCTGCAATAAAGGTATCAACATTCAAACCATGCTTTTC
>JAZRWV010000565.1:0-4898 GCA_045599925.1 Myxococcota bacterium | reverse complement strand
AAATTTGACGACTGTAATTCCACCATTGGAATTATCACCTTTAGTTGTTGTCAGAATGAGATGTTTCCCGCCTTTGTCGAGACATGCACCGGTTCGGGAACGATTTTGCTTGCAATGACCAAGTTTTTGACACGCGGTCGTATCATTAATGCCCTCTCTGACTTTGCCATCTCTGATAATTTCCGGTTTTCCAGCAACAGCATAGTACATCCACTCAGGCTGATCTTTGTTAGCTTCAGGATAAATCTTTACCCGATTATCTTTCGTAAACGCAATCTGAGCATACTGCGTTCCGTTTGCTTCTCCCCAGTTTTTCCCCTGATAAACAACCATACCATAAGGTTTCTGCTGGGTTTCCATATCGTAAAAATTCGCATTCACTCCGATTTCAAGCTCGTGTTTTTCGCACCATGCTTTGGTCGTACTAGGCTCCTTGGCTTGAGAAACTGTCGGAAAAATCGATACCCCAATCAAATCCGTATCAATTCTGACGACGTGAAGTTCATCTTTGTAATAGCAATACTCCACACCATCATAAGATGCTTTCCAGTCCTGAGCTTCTGCAAATGAGCAGACACCGAAAAAAGAAAGAACCAATGCTGAAAACATCAATTTTTTCATCAGCTTCACAGCTCCTCAAGCGATAAAAGTATCAATTTGCATTCATACTCTAACCTGAATTTTCACAGATTATGCCACTCCTAACGAGTTGTTTTTCGTCTTCTGAGTAATGCCGCACAACAACCAAAGACCGCAAGCAGCCATGGCAATGGCTGTCCATTCCCCATACCATTTTGAGAGCAGTCAGAATCATGCGATATCACTGTTTCATGAATGGCTCCGTTGTCATCTTTATCATCATCTTTTTTGCCAGGTTCGTCGCCTGTACCGGGTTCGTCGCCTGTACCGGGTTCGTCACCTGTACCGGGGTCGTCGCCTGTACCGGGGTCGTCATCATAAGGATTTCCACTTCCGGATGTTCCAGAATCCACGCATTTGGCCTGAGAACAAACCTTTCCTGGTTCGCATGTGGATTCAGTCCAAACACCATCACTGTTACAAATCTTTAATGTCTGTGAATTGCTGCAGTATGCCGAATCGGGAACACAGGCCGAGCTGCTGACACAGTTTCCACCGCTGCAGACTTTATTGCTCTCTTCACAATTTTCCTGAGCAATCAAACTTCCGGCAACGCACTTAAAAACGGTATTTCCATCGCATTTCACTGCATTTTCCGAACAGGACACGTTGGCAACGCATTTATTACCCTGGCAAGTTTCGTTAGCCCCACATGGATTGGACACGAATTTGCCATCAATGCATGAAACGACGGCATTTTCCAGACATGATGGAGCTGTGGATGCCAAACATTCCACACACTTACCGCCCTCGCACTGCGAGGAACATGTTGTTCGATAGTATTTTCCACCGGAACAAGTTCTCAGAACAGAGCCTTCGCAAACCGAATCATTTCCTGAACATTCCTGAACGGAAACACACATACCTGATTTACAGGTATCATTTCCACAGGATTCAGTAACCTTTTCATAAGCAATGCATTTTACGACATTATTATTATCGCACGAAACCGCACCATTTTCATCACACTGTCTGGCAAATGTGCAGGCATCACTGCTGATATAGCCGGCAAGTTTAGCCAATACAAGAGCGAACTGCTCGCGAGTCATCAATCCGGAAGGATCGAAAATGCCATTCCCTTTTCCATTGATGAAACAATTGCGGGCCATTGCTTCGATATAGCGATATCCCCAATGCGTTTTGGGAACATCCGAAAAAGTTGGGGTTGGAGCATCTGCATAAATATTGACATCTCCACCAACTTTCGCGGGAAATGCTTTCGAAAGCATAGTCGCCCCTTCTGCGCGGGTAAGGACATCATCCGGACGGAATTTATCTGCAGGACTGACGATTCCAGCTTTCAAGCAGGCTTCAACTGCGCCCCAGGCTTCTTCACCAACGGAAGCTTTTGTGACATCCGAAAATGATGGTGTCGCAGGTTTGATCGCAGCCAACCCCAATGCTCTGGCAATAAACTGTGCAGCCTGAACACGTTTGGTACCACAAGAAGGACAGAACAGGGGATGATTGGAATTCTCACCAGTCCCGCAGCCTTTAGTAATCCCTTTATCATAAAGAGCCTTTGCGCCTGCATATGACCAAGAAGACTCCTGCATATCGTAAAAAATGCCGCTGGGATTGTCGATTTCTGAAGCCTTGCAAATGTAAGAAGGTTTGGATTTGACATCAAACCCAAGGTTGACTGCAACAGCACGCCCTGAAACATTCGTTCCATAAGTGTTGCCACCAACATATAATCCCGAAGAACCGCCGCCATCCAGATTTATTGCATAATATGCCCCAAGAGATATCAGCCTGTTCGCAAAAGTCTCAACAGTCATCGTCGTTGATGTGACTGCCATAATGAGATATTTGCCATCTTTATCGTAAGCAATACCGGAACGATATGCAGAAGATGAACAATGCCCCAAATCTACACATGCCTGAGTCGATGCTACAGACAATTTCTGGCCATTTCTAACGATTTCCGGCGTTCCGGAAACGACATTATACATCCATGACTGAGTCCCAGCATTTTCAGACTGAGCCAGTATTTTCAAACGATTGTCTTTCGTAAACCCAATCGATGCATACGTCGTCGGACTCCAGCCGCTTCCCCACTGAACACCATTTGCTGAAACAATTGAGCAAACATTTGTCCTGTCACTCATATCGAAAAAGTTTGCATTGATGACCACCTCAAGGTCATACGTCTGGGCAAACTTTTTCGGCGTCATGGCTTCGCCTTTGACTGAAACCTTCGGCATAATGGACACACCAACCAGACTCAAATCAATACGAACGGCATGAAGTCCATTGTAACTCGTAAATTCAACACCATCGTATTTCTGCGTCCACGTTTGTGCGAATGCTTCGCTTGCCACACCAGCAAAACATAACGTTCCCATCGCCAAGGCAGTGATATTGCGAATCATTTTTCCTGCTTTTTTATTCGTTCTCTTCATAAAATCCTCGCCTTAAGTTTTTTCCATCGTTTTCAAGATGTATCAAAAGCATTGTCTGGCGATTGCACCACACAAAAACATGTGATAAATTCTACACTTTGTGGCGGTGATTGCAAGCCACACATTAATTAGAAAGCGGAGGTTTAGAAAATGATGCCTACACGGCTGCAGGATGGTCTTTCAATCTCTCTTTTACAATGGATGCGTACCGTCGAATCCACACAGACCCGAACTGTCATTGTGAGAATCAACGACACGGAATGCGTCGAACAAATCATTCACAACCTTCAAAATGCGGGCCTCACCGATATTGAAGAACTTTCAGTTTCATCCCTGAAGGGGACTGTGACAGCTGAATCACTCTCTCGCGTCGTTCGCTGTCTTGGCGTCTGTTCTGTCACTTCAGATGAACGGGAATAAGGACTATTCATGCAATACAATACCTGGGGCGGAGCCTGGGCTGCAATCCCGACACCATTTCAATCCAATGGTGATCTCGATTTGGATGCACTCAAACGCCATATAGAATTTCTGTGTTCCAATGAAATCGACGGTATCGCCGCCTGTGCAACAACGGGCGAAGCCGCAACCATGAACGATGAGGAAAAACGACAAGTACTCGAAACCGTTCTCAAAACCGTCGCAGGACGGGTTCCTGTCATTGCCGGCGTGGGAACAAACGATACTCGCACCACCATCCATAATGCAAAACTTGCCGAATCATGCGGCGTCGATGGACTCCTCGTCGTTACCCCCTACTACAACAAACCCAATCAGGAAGGCCAGTATCGCCACTTCATGACTGTCGCCGATGCCGTCGCTCTTCCTCAGATCCTCTATAACGTTCCAGGCCGCACAGGTACTCGCTGCTTCCCCGAAACACTCGGAAAACTCGCATGCCACCCAAATATCATCGGCGTTAAAGATGCCACAGCAGATATGGTTATCGCCAGCCGCACTCGCATTGAAACCCGAAAGGAACGAACAGGACACGATTTTCTGATGTTTTCCGGCGATGACGGAACCACAATGCCTTTCGTCGCACTCGGCGGCGTCGGCGCAATCAGTGTCGTCGCGGATATCGCCCCAAAACTCATGCACGATATCATTTTCAATACCCGTGCCGGAAATCTCGAACAGGCCCGCATCGATCACGAACGCATGCTCCCCCTCTTCTCGGCTCTTTTCAGCGATACTTCGCCGATTCCTCTCAAAGCCATGCTCGCCAAATCTTCACTTCGATATCCGGGAACCCTCCGATCCCCGCTTTTCGAAATGAATTCTGACGCCGCAGAATCCCTCTGTGCCCCTCTCATCTCATTCATTGAGGCCATTAAATGACTGTAAATAATCCAGTTCGAGTCGCCATCCTCGGTGCTGCCGGACGCATGGGGCAACTCATCACAAATATTTGCAAAAATTCCTCAAATCTTCAGATCGTTGCTCGCATCGATCTTCGTCCTCTCGATGATCACCTCGAACCAGCCATCATTGATTCCATCGAAATAGCACCAGAATTCGATATTCTCATCGACTTTTCCCTCGCCGCTGCAACAATTTCCGCACTTCCGGAAATGGCCCGCCGTAAAGCTGCATGGCTCGTCGGAACGACAGCTCTGACTGCCGAACAGAAAAACGCCATTCTGTCTCTCGCCGCTACACAGCCCATCATGATTGCATCCAATATGTCACTCGGTATTGCTCTGATGCAGCGTCTGTGTGCCGTCGCCACTGCCGTCCTGCATGACTGGGACTGCGAAATTCTCGAAGCCCATCACCACGGAAAGGTCGATGCACCTTCAGGAACTGCCCTTACACTCGCCAATACCATCGCAGATGCGCTTAAAAGTCGGA
>JAZRWV010000564.1:0-4159 GCA_045599925.1 Myxococcota bacterium | reverse complement strand
GTGACATACTATTTTCTTCACATTCCCAAACGCCCTCTGGAACAACATTCTCATTTAAATATTCATGATACTTAACATTACATGACTCAATCCCGCATTTGCCTTCTTTACATGCCGGCGTCCCATTTGCCAATTCACACTTAGTCCCATGCATTCCACAATTATCAACAGTGTCAGCTTCGCATGCATTTTCATAAGAATGATATCCATCATCACAACTGACAAGTTCGCATTTACCGGCTGCGACATCACATGTCATCGTCCCATTAGGTGTGACGCATCTATTGCCATGCCCCCCACAATTATCATTGCTGTTGATTTCACACGTTAAGCCATTCTTGTGATATTGAACATTACAGCTATCCAATACACACACGCCCTGCGCAACATCACAACTCATCACGCCATTAGCAGTTTCACACGCATTCTCATGTTGTCCGCAATTCGCATTGTCATTGGCTTCACAACCATTATTATACTCGTGATAATTGTCATCACAACTGTCCAGCTTGCAAACCCCTTCTATCAAATCACAAATCATTTTACCATTATCGGTCTCACACACATTGCCATGCCCGCCACAATTCTCATTGCTGTTGATTTCACAAGTATTTCCATCATTATCGTGATACGTCGACTGACACTCTGTAAACTCACATGAGCCTGCATTACAGGACATCACAGCCCCATCCTGCTCACACTTGTTTCCATGCGAACCACAATTTTCCATATCATTGGGTTCACATGTATTCTCGAAAACATGTTTGTTATCTTTGCATTTCGATACAATACATTTACCATCCTCGCAGGTCCCCTCTTCCCAACCAACCAGCTCAGTTTCACACTTATATCCTTGTGCTCCACAATTATCCAAATCATCTATAACACAGGCATTGTCATTTATATGATAACCTGACATACATGAAGAAATGATACATTCGCGATCGACACATGACATTTCGCCATTCTCAGTCACGCATATGCTTCCATGCTCTCCACAATTGTCAACATCATCCGCCTCACATGTTTTATCATATATATGATAACTCTCTTCACATTCAGAAGCGACACAGACACCTTTCTCACATTTGCCCCTGCTCCAGCCTGCTAAATTTTGACAGTTATTCCCGTGATTTCCGCAATTTTCAAGAGAATTCTTTTCGCAGACATCCCCAACAGCATGCTGATTATCAGGACAATTTTTGTGAAACACACATTTCCCATCTTCCAGGATATAATCAGTCTGACAGGACGTCGGAACGCATTGCGCATCGATACATTCGCCTGCTTTCCAGCCAACTTTCTCAACACTGCATGAATAGCCGTGCGAACCGCAGTTTTCTATTGTATCCGCTTCGCAAAGCCCACGATCCAAATGCTGTCCTGCAATACAGGATGTCGCCGCCGCAATACATGTATTCGTCGACTCATCCAATGCATATCCATCCAAACATGTGGAAATAATGCATGCTCCTTCACGACAAACGCCGGTCGACCACCCACGTTTATCTTCCTGACATGAAAATCCATGCCTTCCGCAGTTTTCAAGGGAATCGTCTTCGCAAACGCCATTGTCAACATGCTGATCTGTCTTGCATACAATTTTTGAACAATACCATATATTATCGCGATCTTTGCCACACGCAGGATAATCGCCCGGACAAACGCCGCGCTCAAAATTATCAGTGTAATCCTTAGGAAGCGAGCAATTGCCACGGATACACGTTCTATCATTGATATAACCAAGAACCGGGACGTATCCCAACTGCACATCATCTGAAGCCGGATTCGGACATTTCTCACCTTCTTCAACGACTTCATCCAAAGAACATCCATTCAACATACAAATTAAAACAGCAACAGCGAGTGCATTCTTTTTCAAAGCTCAACTCCTCATGTTCATGACATTAATTCAGTATATCCTCATTGTACCGCGACATTCATCCGGCACACTAATTGAGTATTTTACCATTTAAACAGAGCCTTTTCACACAATTCTTTTTTTTTTTTCGTGTCTAGTCGGCGCTTTCGCCCCGACTACGACACGCCTGACGCCGCCTATCGCCGCATTAATGCGGCGATACGGCTGCGTTGCCTGTTTTGAAAAAATACAGGCCGGTGTATCGCCCAAAGGGCGATAACCGGCCTCCATGTGTCGCGTATGGCCTTCGGCCATAGCGGCACCACAAAAAATATCAAAACGCCCAAACTTTTCGCCTAAACCGTCACTTATTTTAACTTTAACCACAGCGCCGGTCGAACGCCATAGACATTTTTCACCATATAGCCATTTTTTCCATTATAGCTTTGAGTATCAGGGGAAATCGTTCCATCACCCTTGACAATATTAATCACACCAGCCTGTGTACAAACATCATTACTCATATAAAGTGGCGTTCGCGTCCAGTAATAGTTATATTTAGAGGTAGTCGTCGCCGCTAACCATTCAGACTGAACGGCCGCACGTCCTTCCTTGCTTGGTAAATGCTTCTTCAATTCGTTCACTGATAATATAAATATACTGTCCTCACTTATTTTTTTACCACACCCAGATTTTGTCGAATCAACACTCGTAAGCAGGATATTTGACTGTTCTTCAGTGGTAAATGCCTTCTTTAAAAACGAATCACCATTCAACAAAGACCGAAGTGAAGAGGCTCCCCATGTTGCGTTAGAACCATTATAGTATTTTGCCTCAAATAAAACATACCGGCTGATAAGCAAAGCTTTTGACGCATCAGAACTGACATTCAGAATTAACCAGGAAATGGGTTCATCGCCATTCCCTGTGTGATTATCCTGTTCATAGTGACCAAATTCGATATAGTCACCTTTCATATAACAGCCATCTTGAAATACAAAACCGTCACAGCCGCATCCATTCTGGAATTCAATCCAATGAGCAGCCTCGTTGCACACACACTTCTGCAACGATTCATCAAAGATTTGCCCGACGACAGAACACGATTTGCTGACGCAATTCATAGTTTCATCCAGATAATAACCTTCTTTACAAACACAATTTCCGGCTTCGCCGGTCCAATTCTTTTCACCATTGCACACACATGTATTTGCCGTTTCATCCCAGATTTCTTTATTTGCATCACATGCTACGGCCCCCACGCATGCATTGTTTTCACATTTATACGAACATTCCACGAATTTCGTTACGCCGTCATCACACTGCAAAAGAACTTTGTCGTCTTTGCACTGATTGGAATCACATTTCGATGGCGTCTCATCAGAAATACATGCATCCTCGGCACACCCTTTCTCGCACTCAACCTCTTTGAGCGAACCATCATCCTCACAACGAAGAAGAGTTTTGTCGTCTTTGCACTGATTGAATTCGCATTTCGATGACGTCTCATCGGAAATGCACGCATCATTGGCACAACCTTTCGCACACTCAACCTCTTTGAGCGAACCATTATCCTCACAACGAAGAAGAGTTTTGGCGTCTTTGCACTTATCCGCACTGCACTCGCCGGAAACGGGATTGTTGTCCTCAGACACGCATTTGCCTTCCGAACACTTCTGATTCTTTCCGCAAACATTGCCACAGGCCCCGCAGTGGTCGTTATTCGTCCGCACATCGACGCATTCGCCGCCTGCCTCGCACTGAAGCCGCCAATCTGCAGAACATGGACTGCAGGCATAGTAATTCGACTTCTCCGGAACCGCGAAACACCCTTTAAAATCGGAGCTTCTGCAATATCCCTCATTGTATCGCTCGATATCCTGTTGGGCTTCTATGGGATTGTAATAATCCGTTTTAAAATATCCGACGAGAATGCCATTGCCCTCACTCACACCACGACAAACACTCCATTCCGTGTCGATTTCACCAAGCTGACAACCGCCAGTCACACCAAACACACCGATGATGCTTAATATTTTAGTATTATTTTTCATATTTTCTCTTTAAATTCGTAATATTAATTGTTTTTATCATCATTATATTTAAATAATGACAAATATATCCTATATCACACACAATCCATATCAGTCAATGCATCCAAACTGATTACTCAACTGCATTGTTACATCTTGTATGGTTGCGTTTGAGTTCGTGATTAGCTAACACGAACGAAGCCTTGAAACGACTAGTTACTGCAGGTGGCATGAAACATGACCACGAGGCTGAGATTGTCGTTCA
>JAZRWV010000563.1:0-2052 GCA_045599925.1 Myxococcota bacterium | reverse complement strand
TCAAAATTGGTATGACAGCTATCAATTCGGCACCAGACACGTCTATAACCCGTTCAGCCTGGTTCAATGCGTCGACAATCTCACGCTCAATGATCCACGCGCCATTCGTTGCTATTGGACGAATTCGAGCAGCAACGACGTGATTCGCGATATGGTTGTCGAACACCCCGAATGTCGTGATGATATCGAAAAACTATTAAAAGGGGGGGCGATCTATAAACCGATTCACGAATCAATGACGTATCGTGACATGGGTTCGTATGCAGACAACATCTGGACATTGCTCTATTTTACGGGATACGTCAAAAGCCTTTCGCGCCGCGAAGTCGGTGATGATTGGATTCACGAGCTCAAACTTGTCAATAAAGAAATCCACTCGATATTTCCTCGATATATTCGAGAAGCCTTCAACCATGCCGTTAAACAGCAGGATTTGTCCGCATTTTATCAATCGATTTGGGATAAAAATGCCGATTTCATAAAACAATTTATCAATAATATATTAGCCGTCATGGTGAGCTATTACGACACGCAGGAAATGTTCTACCATGGCATGATGCTCGGGATATTGTCGAATTTATATCAATACGAAATTAAATCGAATCGGGAAGACGGCAATGGTCGCACCGATATCGTTTTGCGCGATGATAATGCTAGGCGAGCTGTGGTTTTTGAATTTAAATGGTGCAATGATATGGATGATATAGGAAAACTTCCCATAGCTGCACTCGCTCAGGTTCGCACCAATCGATACGCCGAAACGATTCACAAAGAAGGCTATAAAACAGTTTATGCCGTCGGTGTGGGCTTCTGCAAAAAGACGTGTGAAGTGATGATTGAAGAAATGTAAAAACACCGCTCCTCGGCTATTTCGCGTGCCGCGAATACGCCTCGGAAATATTTTGCGCCTTGTCGAATTTATTCTTTAATCCAATCTTCGATGATACATTCGTGGACTTTGTCTGTGGCGTCTTTATTATAATTAACACCGACTAAAATCATATTGCCCTGATATTGCTCAAGGTCACGCGGATAATCGCGTTGTTTAATTTGTTGAATTGCCGTTTCGGCGTCCTTATCCCATTTGAGTTCGACGATCATGGCGGGCACATCGCGGTCTGCACGCGGTATGAGTACGATATCGGCAAAGCCTTCGCCTGTGGGATATTCGCGAACGACGGTGTAGTCTTTACGAGCGGAGTAGACGGCAAAACCGAGTGCACAACTCAGGCTGTTTTCGTCATTATATTTCAATATTGAACAGACTTCGGAATGCATTTTCCGCAGAATATCGCCGGCTTTGTCGGCATTTTTGCTGCGAATGGCTTTCATAAAGCTTTCGGATTGATCGATCGCTTTCATGACTTCCAGCCAGCCTAAGCTATTCACTGCACATTCCAGCAATTGGCGGACTTCTTCATTTGGAATAAATGCCGTCTTATGCTCTTCGTCGTAACCGAGGTAGCCGAGGTGAATGAGGAGCGTGATGACATCATTCGCATCGTTGAGTTCATTCATCGTATTGTTAAATGCTTGCACCCATATATGATGAGGTTCACCTTCCAGCATTTGAACAATTTTATCTTTTAACCCGTCGAAATTCATCCCGATATATTTTTTAATGGAATCAAAAGACTCGGTTTGCGTCCAGTACATGCCGCATTCACCATTAATACAAGCCTTGATGACGGATGCTGGGTTATAAACATGCGTGTTTTTAAGGCAATAACCGTCATACCAGTGTTTTACTTCGGCGCGTTTGAGATGATATTGTTTTGATAAACTATCGACTTCGTCTTTGTTAAAACCGATCCATGGTGTAAATCGAACAGGCCGTACAATAGAAATTTCTTCAAAATGTCCAAGCGCGGACTGCGTACCATATTTACGAACCGGCAAAATACCAGTCATATATACCAGGCCAGTGGCAGGCGCAATCGTGTTACCTTTAAAGAGGCCGCGCAAAAAATTGATCCATGTTTTGTGCATTTCGTCGTTTTTTTCATTTCGACAAATACAATCCCATTCGTCGAGAATAAATACAAATTGTTC
>JAZRWV010000562.1:0-8756 GCA_045599925.1 Myxococcota bacterium | reverse complement strand
TACAACCGCATATTCCGTGCCCCATGTTGAAGTCGGGAAAAGCTGTTCCTCCAAATGGTCGCATGCCTCCTGATCACTGGGAACAAAACCGCATCCGGCACCGCCAAAGACTTCAATTTTCTTATTGGCTTTGATGACTGTTCCGGTTGAGTTGGCAAGTGCCGTACTCTGCGAAAGGTTGAGAACCTCAAACTGCTTGAGAGTGTAATGTTCTGTTTTCCCGGCTTTTGCAGCAGCAACACCGCTTCCTGAAACGATGTCTGCCTTGAATGTCACATCGACAGTCGTATCGTCTTCTACAGCAACAACCGTAATTGCATCTGCACGATCGGCAACTGCATCTTTATCATTATCAAATCCCATCGTCAGATACTCCGTACCAAGAACGGATTTCGGCATCAGCAGTGAGGCATCGGCCGAATGCGTTTCTGGTTTTCCGTAAGGGTTGAACTGATAAACGACGATAGGCTCGCTGCTGACAACGCGAAATGCATTGGCTGCTTTCTGCGAACCACTGAGCATGTAGTCAGTGACTTTAAAGCCATTTTCTGAATTGACCGAAGTCGCACTGGCATTTGCATCGCAGATGGTTTTATTCGAAGGATCAGCGCATGTACCGGAATAGGATGAATTATCGAATGTGTACTTGCCATAAGGCACGCCGACGAGTGTTTCGACCTGAACAGCGCCAGGAGCAACTTCAATAACCTTTATAGGAGCTGGAGAAGACTGAGTCTGAGCTTTCTGGTTAAACACAGAGACTTTAGCCGGTTCAGTTGAACTCGGGTTACTGATAACGAGGGTCAAATCAAAGTAAACGTTTGTCGTCGTGCTGTAACCAGCCTGATTCTGAAGGAATACCGGCCAGTATTCGCAACCGATGTATGATGTGGAAGAAACCTTGGTTTCGCATTTGGTCACGCAAGGTTCATCGGCATCCGGAATACCGTTGCAGTTGAGATCTGCACCTGGAGTCACATCAATGGGGGTAATGCCATCGATATCGCATATATAATCCTGAGGATATTTTGCGCCATCGCATTTGCCCCAGTATTTTCCTGAAACATCACAAGTCTGCTTGCCGACTTTACAGGCGCCCTTAACGCCGATAATTTTATTCGAATCATCGCGAATTACGGCATCCTCACTACCGAACCAGCAATCCCTAACTTCGCCAGGAACGCAGCTGCATTCGACCGTGGATTCGCACCCATCCGCATCACTTCCATCATGCTTCTCACTGTTGCAGTCGTAACGGCCTGCGGCACAGGAGCACTCGCCGCCTGAACATTTCTGACCCTGATTGCATGAAGAGCCGCAGTCGCCGCAATGGGCTGCGCTATTCTCGAGGTTAAAGCATGCAAAGACATTTTTCCCTGTTTCACAGCGCGAATATTCGCCACTACATGTTGCAACACAGAATCCACCCAGGCATTCTTCATTTTCACCACAGGCATTCAGGCAGCTGCCACAGTTCTCCACATCCGTCATGACATCCTTGCATGAACCGTAGCACATCATCTGACCGACTTCGCATCCGCTGTCTTTAATCATGCAATTGCCATCGGAACAGACTTTATCATTGCTGCAGGCGATATCGCAGCTGCCGCAATGTTCCTTATCGGACTTGATATCTGTACATGTTTCACCACAAACGATCTGACTTTCAGAACAATTCAGAACACAGTGGCCTTCATCACACTTTTCACCCGATTTACATGCATTTCCACATGCACCACAGTTTGCTGTATCGGAATTGACATCCACACAAACACCCCAGCATGCGGTTTTATCGACGGCACCTTCGACATAATTTGGATCTTCAGGATCTGTAACGGCTTTGCAGTCCAAGTCTTCAACCGGTTCACATGCCAGAACCTGAACGGTATTTCCTGCGCCGTCATCAACATCAGTCAGAACGCATTTTTGCGAAACATCACACGGACTACAGCTGCCGCAATGCTGATTATTGACAGTCGTCAAATCAAAACATTCCTCCCCGCAGGCTGTCTGACCAGCCGGGCAGTCCTTAACACAGACAGAATTTTCGCATTTCTGCCCGGCCTCACAGGCATTTCCGCACTTGCCACAGTTTTTGACGTCCGTGCTGATGTCAATGCATTCGCCCCAACACTCGGTCTTATCCACAGCCCCCTCGACATAATTCGGGTCATCAGGATCTGTTATGGCTTTGCACGTAAAGTTGGGATTATCCTTCGCCACTCTTGAATCGATGCATTCAACGACTTTTTGTGAAGCCTGTTCATCGCCATCACCGGCTGTCACCTCATGTTCGATGCACATTTCTGTCACTGCGCATGCTGTTTCGCAATTTCCACAATACTGAGGTGTTTTCAGATTTGCACACGTCTCTGCGCAAAGAGAAGTGCCTTCAGCACAAGTACAGAGGCTATCGACACAAACCATACCGTTTCCACAGGCATTTTCACAGCTTCCACAGTGTGTGCTGTTCGATGTCAAATCCGCACAATCATTCGGTCCGCAGGAAACCTGCCCGGCAGGGCAGTTCACATCGCAGCTGACTTCGGCCTCGCAGCCATTGCTGTCGTCGGAATCACAATTATAACGACCGGCAGGACAACTGCACATACCGCTGATGCAAATCATATTGGAGGAGCACACATTGTCCGCACTTCCGCAGTTATTCCTATCGGAACTCAGATCCAGACAACGCCCCTCGCTATCCGGAATCTGGCCATTGATGCATGCACATTCGCCATTCGCACAGAACATGTTATCCGGACATTTAACATTTGCATCACCGCAATGCTCGCTATCGATTTTCGTATCATAACACTCGCCATTGAGCAGAGTATAGCCATCGGCACAATTCACCGTACACTTGCTATCCCTACAAATTTCGTTGTCGTTACAGGCACTTCCGCATTCACCACAATTTTTGACATCCGTTTTGAGGTTTGCGCACTGTCCATTACAGTTCTGCAAACTGCCGGAACACTCTGAATCACCGGGCTTGTTTCCGTTTTCATCGGGCATGCAGGCATTTCCATCCGCATTGCATTCAGAACAGCAATACTCTCCACAACTGATGAGATTTGCCGCGCAAACTCTGTCACTGGAATTGGATGAGGACTCACCACACCCATACATCATTCCTACAACACCTAAAAATGCACAGACAACACGGGTTTGCATATGAAAGGAACTGTACTTTTTCATATATTATCCTTATATCAGGGCTGAAATGGAATCAAAACAAAATATCCGCCGTATTGCGAAGCAACAGGCGGATATACCTGACGTATTGCCGCCGGCAATAGTCAGGTCCACACAAATCCCATTAGTTAACAGAGCCAGAGCTCACGCCAGGAACGACGATAGAAACTTTGCGTTCACCATAGCTCATACCGGTCTTCGGCTCGACGAGTTCAATAACGGCTTCGAAAACCTGCATTTCAGTCGTAGCCTTAACGCAGTTGTTCTGAGCTTTCACGATGAAGTTAAGCTGTGCACCTTCCTTATCGGAGCTTGATGTACCGATTGCGAAGTTTGTATAGCCGTTTGTTTCTGCCGAATCGTTGTATCTTTCAGGAACAGCAACCGGGTTACAGGATTTTTCAGGTTCCTGAGGAGGTGCAACATAGCCGCTGAGGGTCTTGGCGGCATCGCCTTCGCCTGTCGTCGTCGTTTCAAAAGCAACGACGCCGCTGATGAAGCAGGATGTATCGACATCATCATAACCGGGGATAGGATTACCCTTAACGATAGCAGCAACGTCAGAAGCGGCATATTTGACGATAGCATCGACGCCATCGACGAGTGTTGTTGAGAGTTCGGTACCACTTTCGATAGCATAGCTCAGGATGCACTGTTTCTTGCCATTAATTTCGACGGACTGTTCGCCACCGACTGTCGTACAGCAATGGTTCTCGCCGCATTTCCAGGCACCGGATTCATCTTTGAAAGCACATGCAGGAACAATAGCCTGAGTAGCCTTCGAGGTATCAAAGAGCTGGGTAAGCGGTTTGTCTGCATTACCAACGCCACCATCATAAACTGTGATAATACGGGCACCTTTTTCCTGATAGGCGGTATGAACCTTGTCCGAGTAATGCGCATTTTCGACATACGTCGGATCATATGGCTTGCACGTACAATTCTGTTTGGATTTGTCATCGTCGCAGGTGCAGTTGGATGCACTGTCATGAGCCGTTGTATCGGTGATATGAACGACGACGGGAAGAGTGTTGTTGCGGAACTGTGCACCACCCCAGCGATCTGTTGCTGATTTGGTATACGCAATGCTGCCGTCCTTGAATGCGGTATAATCACCGTATTTGTACCAGCTGACCTGAGCATAATTCACGTCATCACCCATGACAATCTGCCACAGTGACTCATAACCGGCTTCGGGGAAGTCACCGCCATGATGCAGGCTCAGTTTGTTAACGTTGTTCTGAACGGTACTGGCTGTTGTTTCCGGACGGCCTTCGAGTTTGAACGGAATATCGCATTTGAACGGCTTGGTCAGATCATTCTGAGTTTCTGTACCTTTTGGACAGTCATCGACGCGCCCATAGCCACCGTCTTCAATACCATTGCCTTTCAGGTGGTCATAATCCGAATCTTTGGTCGGACGGGTCGGGAAGTCGTCGAAACGAACAACGCCGAAGGCACTGTCTTCAACACGTTTACGAATTTGAGCAATAATGCCGCCATTAGCCTCAGGCGCATTGATTTTATCTTTGAGGTTCTGAACTTCGGGGCCCATGGAGTACGTCGTATCGAGATCGAATACAACGTCGAGTTTGGAAACCTGCGGTTTGAAGTTCAGGATATCCTGCTGTTCCGGATCCCCATACGGAAGCACGAAATAGAAGTCGAAAGCACCTTCAATTCCCAGCGTGCTGTCTGAAATCGCGCCTTTTTGAGGATCGCAGATAAATTCTGAACGATATTCAGCTGAATTTGCATCGCAGAAGCGATTCCATTCATCCGTGCTGGAATAATTTGCCGCATTCTGGCATTTATATTCAGCAGCGATGTATTCGATGGCGTCACCAATTGTGTCTCCATCGGCATCAGCCAAGAAGCGCGAATTGACTTCTTTCATTCCCGGCGCGCCTGGGACAGTTACTTCGACGGGATCACAGACACCATCGGTGCATTTACCGCTTTCACAGACCACACCACAGCCTCCGCAGTTACCTGCATCAGTCAGATATGAATCACTGTCAATACACTGTCCCCAGCAATATGATTTGCCTTCGGTATCCTCACAAGCAATGACAACGGATTCATCGGCATCTACACATTGGATAACCGGTGTTTCTCCGGATTCATCTTTTTCACAATTCTGATGCGCGCCACAAATAACGTTGCAATCACCACAGTTATGGTTGTCAATGGTGTTGGGATCGTAACAGAAACGATTGCATTCGAGAAGGCCGTCTGCGCAGCTGAGAACACACTCGCCGCTATTGCACGATTCATCGGAAGTACAGGCGATTCCGCATCCGCCGCAGTTGTTCTTATCCGATGTCACATCAATACAGCTGTTACCGCAATACATCTGTCCTTCAGGACATGTCACCTTCAGTTTACAAATGATTTCGAGACCATCATTAAGACCATCTGAATCGACATCGGGATTCTGGAAATCGAACCCGCCATTTTCGAAGCTAATTTGTGGCAAGTTAGGATCTGAACCAGCTTCTTCCTTATCTGAAATGCCATCATCATCGCTGTCCAGCTCATAGCGATCAAGATAGCCATCATTGTCACTATCCAGTCTGCCTTCGAGAAAATCGGAAATACCATCGCCATCACTGTCTTTATCAGCATAATCCGGAATGGTGTCACCGTCACAGTCAAACGGATGCTCGCTTGTCCCCATTTCATCAGGTTTCAGATCGCCCATTCGGGGCTGGCATGCCTTGTCTCCATCCGCCGGATCACACTCCACATATTGGGGTTTGCCATCATTACCGGTTACGATTTTGCCATAACCCCAGACACCCCAAACATCCTTCTCGGCATTGTAGCAGTCTGCTCCGCGAGGAGGATTTTCGCCGTAACCTGCATATTTAGGATTAACAATTCCAGCAATTTCCTCAACATCCGGAGTGAAATCGCCATCATTGTCCTGGCTGGCGAAATCGTAAATACCATCGCCATCGGTATCAATAATTTCTTTGCTTCCGTCGGCATTAATTCTTACGCCTTCATCTTTATCCAGAATGCCGTTGCCATCACTGTCTTCATCCAGGAAGTCATACTTGTTATCGGAATCGCTGTCCACCGGTTCTGCGCAGGGCGAAATATTCCCTTTTTCTATCTCATCCGGAATGCCATCCCCATCACTGTCATCATCCATACAGTCGGGTCTGCCGTCTCCATCCGTGTCGACATCACAGCGATCATATTCATCGGAAATGCCGTCCCCATCACTGTCATCACAGTTTCCGACTTCACCTTCAACACACATGCCGCGAGAACAAACACCAGATCCACAGAAAGTGTGGCTTGATGCACAGCTTTCGCCAATAGCTACTGACTCCTTGCAAATGCCGTCGGCACACGTCAGCTCACCTTCACAATTGCGGCCTTCACCACATGCCTGCCCCACACCAACGACCAATGTGCATTTATTGTCAACGCATTTTCCCTGGCTGCAGTCTTCATCACGACCACACAAACCACCAGGTGCTACCGGCTCCACACATTTTCCGGAAACACAAATCTTACCATTCTGACAAGGATTGGAATTGCTGCATTTGGTGTCTACCTTACCCCCGGAGCTGGCTTCCGCACACACACCGTTCAGGCATTCACCTTCCGAACAAAACGTGTACATAAATCCGCACTTATCACCCATAGACAAGCTTTGCTGACATACATTATCAACACAAACAAGTCCACCCTCGCATTGCTCTCCTTCTGAACAGGCCTTTCCATATCCATCATTGGAATTTCCAGATTCCGAACAACCAGCAGCAATGACACAGGCTATCAGTAAACTGCCAAAACGAACTTTTCTCATTTATTCCTCCAATCCTCAGGTATTTGCCGAAAAACGCACGTATGGTTGAAAAACTTCAACAAAACCGCTTTATCATACCATATTTTTTCCACATTTCCTTTAACTATCTCAATTTTTATAAAAAAAACTGATTCAGCCGCATAGAGACAGGCGAACAAAAAAAAGCCCTCCGGCCAACCAGCCAAAGGGCTTCTTCAATCCGAATAAATTCAGAAATTAATTCATGGCCCAGCCACGTGCCACACAGGCTTTCGCAACGCGATCAATCGCAATCATGTAAGCCGCATTTCTCATATACACATCTTTGTCGACATGCATCTGATGAACCGCATGATAGGCTGCACTCATTTTCTGATCGAGTTTGGTCAGAACTTCTTCTTTTTCCCAGAAATAGTTCATGTTGCACTGAACCTGTTCGAAATAGGAACAGGTCACGCCACCGGCATTGCAAAGGAAGTCTGGAATGACATAAATCCCGCGAGCTTTAATGACTTCGTCGGCTTCCGGAGTCGTCGGGCCATTGGCGCCTTCAGCAATGATCTTGACGCTCTTGTTGATCTTGCCAACCGTATCGGCATTGATCTGGTTTTCGAGAGCAGCAGGAATGAGGATATCAACATCCTGTTCCAGCCAGGCTTCGCCCGGAAGAATCTCATAACCAAGAGCCTTGGCCTGGACTTTGTCGATTTCACCGTGTTCATTCGTGATCTTCTTGAGTTCGACGATATCGACACCGCTTTCGCGTTTGAAGCAATACGATTTCTTGTCGCCATTGTCCCAGCACGAAACGCAAATGAGTTTGCCACCAAGCTTGATGTAACGTTCGCAGGCATAGTAAGCAACATTGCCGAAGCCCTGAATCGATGCTCTCGTCTTCGTAATATCAATACCGAGGGTCTTGCAGGCTTCGTTCAGCGTGCAGATAACGCCATAACCTGTGGCTTCCGTACGACCAAGGGAACCACCGCTCCCTACCGGTTTGCCCGTGATGAATCCAGGGAATTTGCCATGATGAATGGCTTCGTATTCATCGAGCATCCAAATCATGTGATAGCCTTTCGTGTTCATATCGGGCGCCGGAACGTCCTGAACCGGACCAACTTCGCGAGCAAGCGCGCGTACCCATGCGCGGCACAGTCTTTCCTGTTCCGTCATCGAAAGTTCATGCGTGTCACAGTCAATACCGCCTTTGCCACCACCAAGGGGAATGTCAACCACTGCGCATTTCCAGGTCATCCACGTCGCAAGTGCACGAACCGTGTCAATCGTTTCACCCGGTGCAAAGCGAATGCCGCCTTTGCAGGGACCACGGCCATCATTGTGCTGTACACGATAGCCTTTGAATACGCGCATCGAACCATCATCCATGCGAATCGGAAGCGTAAACGCAAATTCACGCATCGGTTCGCGGAGAAGCGCACGAATGCTGCTGCTCAGATTCAACTGATCTGCAACCGTGTCAAACTGTTTCTGTGCCATTTCAAACGGATTAAATGCCATGCTTTTTCTCCCTTGTAATGAATTCCGTCCCATTCTGGACGTCTTGTGGCGCCCCGCGCCGTTAAAACTCGCTCGGTTTAACACCCTCCCCACTGATGCGCAAGCATTATATCGAATTTAATTCTTTTATATTTATGTTATACTGAATGTCATACATATATTATACATGTAACCCTTATATCATACATGTAACTCTTTGTGTGACAACGCACTCACTATTGGCCTTTGGCCA
>JAZRWV010000561.1:0-6141 GCA_045599925.1 Myxococcota bacterium | reverse complement strand
AGTTCGCTCGGCACAAAATCCGCCACAGATGACAAATCGCTCGAAAGCGCCGGAAATTCATCCACTACAAGCGAAAATGAATCTGCCCCCATTGCAACCGCTTCACGAAATGCCAATACCGTCGCATCGACATTCAGCTTTCTGCCTGCAACGCCAGGAATGATGCGCTTTTGCGATTCACTCCAGCGGCCTTCGACTGCTTCCGAATCTATACGTTCACGCGCCGCATCCAGATACGACTCAAAACGCGTCGGATAAAATGCCGTAAAACTATCGCTTTTTTTAGATAAAACCTCAGCACCATCGGAAATTGCCGTGTCCAGACAATCTCTTAACGATGAATTGTCTGAAGAAATCGTCACAACACCAAGCATTTCCTGGTCATATTCCGCCAGCTGTGTCGGATCCTCAATCCGAATCTTCCGCGATGGGTGGCGAATACAAGACTTGTCGGCTGAAACATGCGCATCCGCTGGCTGCTCAGAACGACTCAAATCCAGCGGACGCTTGTCCTCTGCCTGTATCGAACCGGCCTGACACCCTGAAATCATCAGAAAAATACCTGCAATACACAGCACTTCTCTGACCGGATTATGCTTGTTCAGCCTGCGACTCACTCTCATTCATCCTCGTGATTCGGCTCCGAAGCCTCATCCTCTTCTTCCTCGACAACAGAGTCGTCTTCCAATGCAGAATCGTCTTCGATTTCTTCCATTTCGTCCTCAATGATTTCATCGTCGGATGAATCATCCACTGGAACAGAAGTCAGCTCGACATCATCATCCGATTCATCGGAAAATGCCGCAACAGCCACGACATGCTCGCTTTCTGCGATATTCATCAGCTTGACACCCGTCGCCGAACGTCCCGTAATGCGGATTTCACTCACTCGCGTACGAATAATCGTACCGTTGTCCGTCGCAAGCAGAAGATGATCTTCATCCTGAACGACAAGTGAACTGACGACAGGACCATTCTTACCCTTGACGTAAATTGCCCGGATACCAGAACCGCCGCGTCCCTGAAGTCGATGCTCCGAAATCGGCGTTCTCTTGCCAAATCCTCGCTCCGTCACAGTCAGAATCATGCTGTCATCGTCGCGGATGACTTCCATGGAAACGACCTCATCTTCGTCTTTGAGACGAATTCCTCGAACCCCCATCGCAATTCGCGACATCGGACGCAAAATCTTCGAATCAAAATACACGGACTGACCATTGCGGGTCACCAGAAGGATTTTGTCTTCATCCTGGACGAGTTTGGCAGCAATCAGTCGATCACCTTCGCGGAAATTGAGGGCTTTCAGACCATTCTTACGGCATCTTGCAAACGCCTCAACCGGCGTTTTCTTGATGATACCACTGGCCGTTACCATCATAATATATCCGGCAACGCCATCGCGGGACAGCGGCAGAATCGTTGCCACATCTTCTTCCGGTTCGAGTTTCGGCAGAAGGTTGACAATCGGACGCCCCTTCGAGGTTCTGCTTCCCTGAGGAAGTTCATAAACCTTAAAGGCAAACACACGCCCCTTCGTCGTAAATACCTGAATCCACTGATGAGAAGAGGCGACAAATACATCGCGAACGTAGTCGTCGTCTTTCGTCCCCATGCCATTCTTGCCTCTGCCACCGCGTTTTTGCGCCTGATACTCGCTAATCGGCATACGCTTGATGTAATTCTGCTGCGTGCGGGTCACCATACAGTACTCTTCGGCAATCAGGTCCTCATCTTCGATATCGGCCTCGTCATCGACGATCTGAGTTCGGCGTGCATCGCCGTAACATGCTTTTGCATCGATAAATTCATCGATAATAATTTTATCAAGACGTGGCTTGGATTTAAGAATATCTTCGTAATCGACGATGCTGGCCAGAACGGCCGCCAATTCTTCGAGTATCTTGCTTCTTTCCATGCCGGTCAGACGCTGTAATCTCATTTCCAGAATGGCTTTCGTCTGAATCTCGGTCAAATCAAATCGCGCCATCAATTGATCACGGGCCTCGTTGGCATCCTGACTGCCACGAATAATCGCAATCACCTCATCGAGATGATCGAGCGCAATCTTGAAACCTTCCAGAATATGGGCGCGTTCTTTGGCTTTGCGAAGCTGATAAATCGTCCTTCGGACGACGACGTCACGACGGAATTCGATGAAATACGACAGCACTTCCTTGAGCGACAAAACCATCGGACGATTATTCACAATGGCCAGCATGATAATGCCGAATGTCGTCTGAAGCTGTGACTGTCGGTAAAGCTGGTTCAAAACGACCTGCGGCGGCACGTCTTTCTTCACTTCGATGACAATGCGCATGCCGTGACGCCCGGATTCATCATTGATATTGTGAATGCCTTCGATTTTCTTGTCTTTGGCAAGCTGGGCAATGCTTTCGACAAGCGTTTTCTTGTTCACCTGATACGGAATTTCCGTCACGATAAGGGCATCGTGGCCATGCGCCTTGCCTTCTTCAACCTTGGCGCGAACACGCACTTTGCCGCGTCCCGTCGAATACGCTTCCAAAATCCCTCTTCTGCCGTGAATCGTCCCATAAGTCGGAAAATCCGGCCCCTTCACAATCTGCATCAAATCTTTGGCCGTGCAGTCGGGATTTTCCATTAAATACACGAGACCATCACACACTTCGCTCAGGTTGTGCGGCGGAATGCTCGTCGCCATACCAACAGCAATACCATTCGAACCGTTGACGAGCAGCAGCGGAATCTTAGTCGCCAGAACGACCGGCTCCATTTCTGCACCATCGAAATTCGGAATAAAATCGACCGTGTCTTTGTCGAGATCACACAGAACATGCTCGCTGATCTTTGCCAGTTTGGCTTCCGTATAACGTTGTGCTGCAGGGGGATCGCCATCGACTGAACCAAAATTTCCCTGACCATCAACGAGCAGATAACGCATATTAAATGGCTGTGCGAGTCTCACAAGTGCATCGTAAGCGGCCGAATCACCATGCGGATGATACTTACCAATGACATCGCCGACAATACGCGCGGATTTCTTCGTCGCCTTGTCACACCCAATCTTGCTCATCGCAAACAAAATTCGACGATGAACCGGCTTCAGACCATCGCGAACATCCGGCAATGCACGCCCAACAATTACGCTCATGGAATAGGCGAGGTAACTCGTCTTCATTTCTTCATCAAAGCTGACTTGCTCAACATTGACGTGCTCATTTTCAGGCTGCTTGATTTCTTCTGACATATTATGGACCTCCTTAAGTCCTAAAAAAATCGCAGCCTTCTAACACACTTTGCTCTTTTTTGCGTCAAAAATGCCTCTAAAATCGATTTTCTACCTTTGTCCGACCCCCTGTCGAGATTTTGTAAAGACATTGCTATTGGCCTTTAAAAGGCCAATACACAATGTCAGTGCCGCTATTGGCCTAAAAGGCCAATACGCGTCACTCACCCATTATGAGGATTAGATGTGACATCATATTTCAACCAATCTCTCCGTGATACGCAATGATGCAGCTACGGATGAATTCACTTCTATTTCGCCATTGCATGCAACGGAGTTAAATCACAAACTGTTACTTACTATTTGCTAATTGTTTCTCTGCAATTATGCGTTTTCTCAATGTCAAAGCAGGACGTCTTTCTGTAATTCTGCTATACTTGACAGAGTGATAATTCCCCAAACTTGCTTTTTGGGTTATACGCCAGCTCAGGCGCAAGGCTTTCTGAATAATCGCACTCGTTCCAAATTCTTCATCGAACATTGCATCACACCAGGCCACGGGAACAGCCTGAATCCCCTGCCATGCTCCACACAGAGCTCCAGCTGCAGCTGCATTCACATCAGTTGCACCACCAGAAAGAATCACACTGCGAAGACAGGATACAAACGGCGTATCATGCCAGAAATGATACATTGCAGTGCCAAAAGCAATTCGTGCGTGACTGTAATTGACATCATCACAGCATGGCTTTTCGTAATATGAATTGAGCAATGCCACGTGTACAGAAGGCAGTTTTACAGCCTCAAACAGCTCATCCCAAATCTCAAGACGTGTTTTTTCCAACAAAATACCTTGCAAACAATAGGCATAAAGTTGTGCAAATTCAATGGATTCCGCATCGTCATGGGTCAGATGACACTCCAGCTCAACCTGCCTGAAAAGCGTTTCCCGGTCCCAGCACAAACCGGCAAGAACAATGGGAATCTGACGAATTAATAGCAAATCGCTGCAAAGTGCTCCATGATCAAGCGTCGATGAAAATACTCTGAGTGTCTCAGCATTTTTACATTTTTCACTAAAACAAAGTGCTGTAACACAATCAAGTTCCTGACCGGAATTTGCCCAATGATAATATGCCCGGACAAGCGCATCGAAATTCATTCCATAGCGAGAAACAGCTCCAAGTCCAGAACTAATCATTTGAGAACAAATACCGGCATCTGCAATTTTCCAACAGATTTTTGCTGCCTGCTCAAATAGTTTTTCCGAACGCATGAAGATATAGGGTGTCCCCAGACAATCGCCAGCAATTGCGCCTAAAATCAACCCCGAAATACGTACATTTTTCACCATAATCATCTCCATTTGTGTCAGAAGAAACCCCATGTTTCTTCATAATAAATGATTACCTCGTAAAAAAATTGTGACAGGTTAGAGGTCGATTTTTTTTGTATCAGAATTGTATCAGCCTGGCGTATCGGCCGAAGGCCAATAGCCAGGCCCTCCCAATAAAGACGTGCCGTGGCACGTCTCTCACGCGCGGCCGTATCGCAGATAGGCCGAGCAGCCTGGCGTATTGGCCGAAGGCCAATAGCCAGGCCCATAAAAACAAAATTGACTCGTATTACGACGCGTCTTTGTCACAACACGTCTATAAAGACGAACGACGCCGTCTCTGCACAATCAGACTGGCACACAATGCAAACAACCACGGAAGCAAATGCCCCCTGCCTGTCCCCTGCGAACACGAATCGTTATAATGAACAGAAACACCAGAAAGCATTTCTCCTGACTGGTCATCATCAATATCTATTGATTTTTTCTGACATTTTCCATTCCGGCAGTTCTCGGTTTTATCACAATCTTCGTATACAAAGTGACCGCTTGAACATTTCTGAACCTGTCCATTATCGGTACAAACAGCCTTAAACGAAGCATCACATTCATCCAGAGAAACACAAATGCCATTTTGGCAGATTTGCCCGTTCACAGAACAATCCTCTGTTTTCCATGAACCTGCATCACAATATTTGCGCGTCAATTCAGAGCAGGAAGCCTGCTCATCAGCAGAACATTCGGCACATACGCCGGAAATACAGCGTTTTCCTTCATCACAATCGGAATCGACGTTTTCGTAGGCGATACAGGAACTGAGTTTATCCTCGTTACAGGAAGTCGCCCCTAATGTTTCGCACTGCTTTGTAAAGACACAATTACCGGTAATTAATCCGGCTGCAGCAGCCAGCATGGCAGCAAATTCTGCACGAGTCATGCTTGCATCCGGATTAAATTTTCCATCATTTCCGGAAATGATGCAGTTTCTGGCAAGTGCTTCAACAGATGCATAATACGGTTTGTCAGATGTAACATCAGAAAATGTCGGCGTCGGAGCATTTGCATACTGATCGACATTTTCAATAAAGGCTTTCGCTACAATCATTGCCGCATCCGAGCGAGTAATAACATCTTCAGGACGATAATTATCAGCAGCTGCAATCACATTTTTAGCCACAAGAGCTTCAATGGCGCCGTATGCTGAATTATCTGCGGCTACGTCCTGGAATGATGGAGTGGCTGGTGATGCAGCATCAATTCCAAGTGCTTTGAAAACAAAAACTGCGGCCTGAGAACGTTTGGTTCCGCAATTGGGACAGAAAAGAGGCCTTCCTTCTTCTCCGCCACAACTATCAACAATGTTGTGACTTTTCAGAGCTTCGACGGCTGTCATCGCCCAATGTTCGGCTGCCATATCGTAAAAAATAGTTCCCGGATTGTCGATTTCCGCAACCTTGCATATGTATGAGGGTGTCTCTATGACATTAAAACCGAGACTGGCAGCCACTTTTCGACTGGTATTGGTGCCGTATTTTGTACCTTTCAGATAAATGCTGGCAGATCCCCCCCCATCCAGATTGACCCCGTAATCACAACCAAG
>JAZRWV010000560.1:0-10101 GCA_045599925.1 Myxococcota bacterium | reverse complement strand
CTCACAGAACGACATGGCTACGATCCGACTTATTGCCCGGGGTTTCGTTATTGCCCGGGGTTTCGTTATTGCCCGGGGTTTCGTTATTGCCCGGGGTTTCGTTATTGCCCGGGGTTTCGTTATTGCCCGGGGTTTCGTTATTGCCCGGGGTTTCATTATTGCCCGGGGTTTCGTTATTGCCCTGAGCACCCGTCGACTGATTATCATCATTGCCGGAATCGCCATCATCACAAGCGAAAGAAAGGCCAGCAAACAGAATACTTAAAGAAAATATTAAATATTTTTTCATCATAAAATCTCCCAAAATGTGAGCCGTATGCAGCCGCATGCCTGGCATGCGGCAAATAGGCGAGCAGCCTTGCATATTGGCCGGGGGTGAGACGCAAAATTTTGCGTCTACACACCGGCCAATAGCAAGGCCCCAAATCACAAATCTTTACATGTACACGTACCATTCTGGCAAACGGCAAGTGCATTCGGCTTATAAGCCGCACAAATCTTATTGCATCGCGACGTTCCGTCTTCGCCGGCACAGGCGAGTGCCTCGCTACCAATGCATTCGCACTTGCCGGAAACACAGGCAGTCATAGCCGCGCCAACCGATTCACACAACACAGAACAATCCGATTCCGAAGTGCAGGCCGTCGATTTGCAAACACAGGTTCCGTCTGTACATGAAGGCATGGAGCCGGGTTCATACACTTCACAGATACCGGCACAATACGTATCGGCGTCATCACCGCTGCACGCCAGAGCAGAAGCCTCAAGACACTGACAGAAATTCGAAACACAGGCCTGTTTTACGGCCCCAGCACAATGTGACGTGCATTCATCAGCCTTATCACATTCCTTTTCCAGGCAATCGCAGTAACCTTCGTCGCAGACGGCAACCGTTCCCGGACGATATTTAGCACAAATATCAGCACATTTATCGGTTTCGGCATCCCCGGTACAGGCCATGTATTCATTTGCAACACATTTACACGTCCCGCTTTCGCAGGCATATATCACACGATTGCCGTCATAGGCACTGCAAACCGTTGCACAATCTGCATTTTCATCACAAAAATTGTTGTTTGAATCGCATCCAAATGCGCCCAAAGCCAGGAGTAATGCGCTCCAAATGTATTTTTTCATATTTTCAACCAAAGAAATTTATTATTACAGCACCGATTCGTCGATTTCAGCGCCATTTATCAAGCAGTCAGCCATGCCCACCACATAGTTGTTCAACTGAAGTCCATTTTCCCTGAAAAGTGCAGTAATCACGTTGTGCAGATGGCTCAAACTATTACCAAAAGCCAGCGAATACTGCTCAGCTCGTATAGAAATAGCCTTTTCTGACATCGATTTCAAAGCTTCACGCCGCGATCGCTCCGCTCGCGCGGTAATCAAACTGGGAAGAGGAAGTTTCCATATACCAAGACTGTTCGACAAATCAAATGCACCTGTCGAAACCACATTTCTCCCCACTTTGTCCACTTCCTCAAGCTCAATATCATAAACCAGCTGTGGAAATTCATCCGGCATGAGCTCTTTCAATGCCCGCATCACCACATCGCTGATATTTTCCTTCAACCGGTTCTTTATCGAATCCGCAAACTGCACATAATTTTCATCGATAAAATCTTCGAAATACTTCTCGATTGAATTGATGGAAGATTTATCGAGTTCTCGGGGCATTGCCTTTAAAAAGTCCGTCTTAAACCGACCGATGTCACATCCCGTTTGGCGATTCAATCGATTCATTTCGGTCGAAATCCCCTGCAAAACGCCGGCAAGTTCAGCCGCATTCAGCGTCTTAACCGAGCCTTTTTTCAAATTCTCAAGGCTTTCGGCAGGCAGTTTTTCCAAAGCTTTCCAAATCATCAAAAAGCCTTCCAGAATCAATGCCATTTCGGCATTCTGACGATCCATGGCATCAAATTCATGACCGAGCTTTCGCGTCAGAATGCCGTCGCGTATGCGCTGAAGCATTTCCTGCCAGTCACCGACTTTCTGCTTGCGTGCAGAAACCATATAAAACCGCTCATCTCCAGTCACTGGTGCCAGTGACTGCTCGACGTAATGACAAACTTCAAGCCATTCCTCATCGTCCAGCCGATCGCATTTGTTGATAACGAGAATGCACTGTTCTGAAGCCAGAACCGAACTGAATTCGCGAATGACCGTTTGTTCCATGTGGGTTAAAGCCTGATTGGCATCGAGCACAAACACGAGCAAATCCGCGCGATTCAAATATCTCTGGAGATAACTTTCTCTGGCAAGAAACGCCTCATTCAAACCCGGTGTATCAATAAAAATGCAGGAATTATCGAATTTATCGGAATCCAGTTCAATGGAAAGCCGATCAACCAATTTATCTTTCAATATTTCTGGCATGCATCGATTGGATAATCTCATCCATTCATCCCAGTCCCAGACCTGAACGCACTCGCCACCAGAAAAAGCAGAAACGCGCTTTTTCTCACAACCAAAAGCTATCCATGTATCGAGCTGGGTTGTCGGCGTCACGCCAAATGGAAGCACAGCTTCCCCTATCAATGCGTTCAGCAATGAGGATTTGCCATGATTAAACTCACCCAGAATCACGACGCGCACCTGATTTTGCAGCAGAGAGGCTTCACAAGACTGCCAGGTATCCGCAAGGCGGCTCAACCCCATGGTTCGAGCAAACTGAATGAGTTCTTCAAAGCGTTTCATCCTGTCATTCGACATGTTCGATACTCCCACTTTCTATGTGAAACATGCGTCCAACGCAATCGATATGGACGTGTTCACGGGCTGTTGTCGTAAGAAAAGTCTGTGCAGTCAGGGCATTGAGATATTCAAAAAGCCGTTTGTGCCGGATGGGATCGAGTTCGCTGGAGACGTCATCGAGCAAAAACACGGGTTCGATATTTGCTTCACAGCGCAAACACTCGATTTCAGCCATTTTAATGGCAAGACAAACGGATCGTTGCTGTCCCTGACTGGCAAAGGATTTGGCTGAATGTCCATTGAGCAGAATCGACCAGTCATCGCGGTGGGGCCCGGGTGCCTGCTGCTGACGTGCAATTTCCTTCGCACGAACATTCCTCTGAGCTTCTTTCCAGGCTTCGACAACCGCTGCCCTACTTGCTTCTTCACCACTTCCAAACACAATGCGTTCATGAGTGGTCGCGGGTTTATAAGTGAGCATGCACTCATACTCTTTATCAAAAATGGCAGCAAAAACGCGTCGGATATGAGGCGCAAGCAGGCTCAGATAGTCGTATCGGGCTTCGAGCAGCCGAATTGCATACGGCGCAATCTGAGCATCATAAACATCGAGCAGCGATTCGTCGGGAACATCCTGATGAAGCACAACACTTTTCTGCTTCGAAATCTTCGTGTACTGCTCCAAATCGAGCAAATATGCAGGTCTCAGATTAAAAACCATCCGATCTAGCGATGTTCGGCGCGTCGCCGGCTGTTCCTGAAGAAACCCCACATCCGAAGGAACAAACAATATCGCTCGCAGCACACCAAGGTAGTCTTTTGCCCGGGCACATGGCATGCCGTCCATAAATGCACAACGACAGCGGCTGTTGACTTCAACCCCAAGACGCGTGTGCGAATTGCCATTAATCACAACCGCAGAAATCATGGCTTTCTGGGCATTAAATTCAATCAAATCCGATAAGCCCGTCGAACGGAATCCCTTCAAAAACGACAAGGTGTAGATGGCTTCCAGGAGATTACTCTTTCCCTGTGCATTAGCCCCGTAAAAGACATTAAATCCTGGCGAAAATTCAAGATTTGCCTGTCGTATGTTCCTGAAATTGAGGATGTCGAGAGATTCGATATGCATAAAATGACCTTATTCCAAGCCGGTAAACATTATGGATGAACATCCACTCCATGTGTAATCTGAGTTCCACCAACTTCGATAGCAGCAGGAAGAGGTGTCACATCACGGCGTGGTTCAACCACTTTCTTTCCTTTTGCCGGAGGCCAGGAATCGTGCACTTCCACACCGAAACCTTCACTGTTCTGCGAAAGTGACACATCAATTGCGGGTTCAGTGCCAGTCAGACGAATCTCTTTCGTCACAACGCCAGGGTTATGAGGCATTTCAAGCCTTTGTTCCAACATCATATTGGTCACGACGGTATTGCCATGCGCCGTGATTCTCAAAACGGGTTCAACCGGCAAAACCTGTTTATATTCGATATTCAACGTCACAACAGTTTCGTCACCGTTCACTGCGCCCGTCATTGAAAGAATAAACGGCAATTCAACTGATGGTGCCGAGGTTTCAACTTGAGCCGATTCAACAATCTCGACACTGTCGGGGGCTTTTTTGCTCGAAGAGCACCCGCAAATCATCAATAATACCAATATCCACAAGCACTTTTTCATCATACTGAGTCCTCTATCCATTGAATTCTGGCCCGAGTCGCATCATTGAGCCGCATTCTGATTTCATCAGCCACAGAAGATTCGACGCGAAGCTCAAAATAGACGCCATCTTCCTTAAAAAGCTCCGCTTCCTTCACCAGCTTTTTTTGAGTAATGAGGCCATAAACCGGATAAGTATCGTTAAAACCGACATTGAACCTGAGCAGAACGCGTTCAATGCGTTCCTGTTTTTCGGCAGTTCTGAGACATTCAGCCACGGTATTGCCATAAGCTCTAACGAGCCCACCGACACCGAGCTTGATTCCGCCAAAATAGCGCACGACATGGGCGAGCACGCCATCGAACTTCTGTCCGTCAATCGCAGCAAGCATCGGCCTGCCGGCACTTCCGCCAGGTTCGCCATCGTCGTTAAAACGATACGCATCGCCAACGCGCCACGCCCAGCAATTATGCGTTGCATCGGCACATTTCAGACGCACAACCGCATCCTGTACTTCCTCGATCGAATCCACCGGAACACACGTCGCAATAAAGCGAGATTTCTTTATCTCGACTTCAAATCTTGTCTCTGCCAGCAATTGATACATGTCTTACCTCGGCGGAGATTTGCAAAATTTCGGTGCTCCATCCTTGCCTGTCAGCGCCGGCATCGGCTTGTTTCCGGACGAATAAAACTCCGCGATTCTGTACGTTCCCGGTTCTGCATACTTCAGATAGGCAACGGCACAATCAAAAACATAGCGCATATCCCCGCGCACCCCCGCACACCGGAGTTCCCGACATTCCTTGTCGGTTGCAGCATCAAAAGTTCGATATAGGGAATACCCGCACTTCATTTTCGGCCCGTTCTTTTTCTCCCACGTCAATACTTTGCCCCGATTCCAGAGCACACTTCGTTCTATTTACCACTAAAACGCCTTTTTTGTTGGATTTTTTAGGGCATGGCTATTGTTCGTAGAGACTCGTCATGACGCGTCCCTACGAACAATACGCCATGCAATTTGCGCGGTCTATCGCTGCCGCGATACGCCCGCGCATCTGGCATACATATAAAATAAGGGCCGCCAAAGGCGGCCCTCATACAATCACGATTCCAGGATTCGATTAGTTGATTTCCATTTCCTCGGGAATCACAGGCGGCACGACAAAGTATGCAACCCCAGAATTCAACGTCGACTCGTCTCCCTTGACTTTCACTCTTGCCTTCAATAGCTGGGGTTCTGCTTTCGCCGGGAAAATGCTCTGAGATTCCACAGGAATGACATCATAGCAGACAACCGTTCCCGGTTTCAGTCTGCTGATCCCCTCTGTTTTGCCATTCTTTGTAATGGTGTTGTCTATCACTGCACAATTGCGATTCTGAACGACTTCATTGCCTGCAACATTGACGACGAGCTTTTCAACGAGCTTTGACGCATCCTTATCGATATCTTCAACCTCAGAAGTCACTTCCAAAAACATATATTTTGCAATTTCCTTAATTCCCTGCGCAGCTTTGTCGGCAAGTTCTTCATCCTCCGCAAGGTAAACAAATGCCTCCCCGGATTCGGAAAGCGAGTTGGATTTCTTCCCTATATCAATGGCCACATCTTCCACCTTGACTCCACCATCATTACCGCCATTCGAGTAATTGGCTGCAACTTCATATAATCCAACATATCGCATTTTATACTCATTCATGACCGAACCAATATTATCTTTATATTGATTACAGCCCGGTATGGTATTTCCATGACCATGAGCATAACACTGGTTCTCATCAAACGCCTGAATGAAAAGGCGGATTGAATCCGGACGATATCCAACACACCCCACACGGCTTTCATCGGTCGTACAATTCATCTGGCAGTTTGTATAAACCGTGCCATCACACTGATTTTTGAATTCAGAACGCTGCGCACACAACTTTGTATCTTTCTCGGGGCCATATGCCGCACAAATCGCAGCCTGATAAGCAGCTTCGTCATCGCCATATGCATGAAAGCTGTTGGGATTTGAATCGGTGAACATCTTGGTCAGAAAATCAACGGTGTCTGAGTATCCTTCCTTCAGATGCGAACCAACCCAGAAGCTGTTGAACTTGTGATAGAATCCCACCCCCGTGTACATGCTGTCAAAACAGCCGTCTCCATAACCTGGGCTCTGAATGCATTTCTTCTTTTCAGAACAGATGCTGTTTGGATGTGCCGCACAGTCGTTATTATCATTACATGCCGTGCCATAATCTTTGCATTGAAGCTTTTCAAGCATCTCCTGCAGACTGCTTTTAAGAGAAAAGACTTCATCACTCATGGATTCAGACTGGTCAAATGCGAAAAACATATCGACGGACTGAACCGCTGTTTCAAAGCTCAACGACTGCTTTTTGGGCGTTGTTTCACCTTCATAGGGCGCAATAAATACAAAGTTGCCATTCGCCTGTGGGTTGTCAGCTGCATCCGAAGCATTTGTTCCGATTGCAATTTCAACGTAATCCGCTACGCCATCGTCATCGGAATCCGCTTTATTCGCGTCGGTATGATACTTGTTCAGTTCATCGGCATCCGACAAACCATCGCCATCGTTATCGACATCAAACACATCCGGAACCGTATCGCCATCGGTGTCGATGCAATCCTTCAAATCCTCGACATTGGAGGCTCCGCATTCTTCAGCATCAGAAATGCCGTTTCTATCCGAATCTTTCTGGTAACGGCCAAGCCAATCACCAACCATGGACGTCCCTTCAATTTTGTCTGGAATAGTGTCGCCATCGCTGTCGTCATCCATGTAATCTGGAACGCCATCGCCATCACAGTCAACCGGATCATCGAGCGTCCCCTTCAAATCCGGTTGTCCATCGCTGTCGCAATCTCCATAGAAATATTCATATCCAATCGAAGGAACAGCACCATTGTTTTCACCATAAATTTCCGTGAAATCATCAATACCGTCGCCATCATTATCGAGATAATCGGGAATGGTATCATTGTCTGAATCTATTGGATGTAAAGGATCCGGACCAACTTCATCTTTATCCAAAATGCCATTTCTGTCGCTGTCTGTGTCCTGGAAATCGGGAATGCCGTCGCCATCGGCATCACCAGGCTCAGAACCTGAACAGCCATTCGTTCCAGCCTCTATCTTGTCCGGAATGCCGTCGTTGTCGCTGTCATCATCACGATAATCAGGGATTCCGTCCTTATCGGTATCGATATTTTCTGCACGACCTTCAAATTCATCCGAAATCGTGTCACCATCTTCATCAGGAACACTACACTCAGGGGATTTGTCGTTTCCCCCTTCGTTGCCGTTTTCACCCGGGGTATCATTGCCGCCCGTTGTTTTTCCTGCGTCAGAACTCGATGCGTCACTGCCGCAGCCAAAGGCAAACACTGACAGTGCTAAAAAACACATTACCAAACATATTCTTTTTCTCATCTTTTCCCCTTCTTAATTTGACATTCCAAAGCGCACAAATGCTCAACAACCCAGTCTGTTTAAGTCTGACAATATTAAAAATCAAGAAATTCAATCAGTTCAAACAACTCATCTCCATCCATGAAGCCGAGGTCTTTTCTGTACAATTTATCTGACGTCCTCGCTATTGGCTTCGCCAATACGCGAGGACTGCCCGGCTACTGGCCTGCGGCCAATACGCCGGGCAAAATAAAAAAAGGGCCGCCAACGGCGGCCCTCATACAATTCACAATTTCCAGCTTCGATTAGTTGATTTCAGATTCTTCGACGAGAACCGGCGGCACAACGAAATACGCAATACCTGAGTTCAATTCCGATCCATCACCCATAACAGAAATTTTTGCTTTCAAAAGCTGCGGCTCCTGCTTCGGTGGGAAAATGCTCTGCGATTCCACAGGAATAACATCGTAACAAACGCTCGTTCCTGGCTGAAGCTTATCGATCGTCTGGAACGGTGCTCCTGCAATACCAGTCACCTTCGTACAGTTTCGTCCCTGGACAGACGCATCTGTCACATTCACGTTCAATGCAGCAACGAGTTTAGACGCATCTTTATCAATGTCTTTAACACCAGATGTAATGTGAAGGCTCATATTCTTCGCCAATTTTCGAACAAGATTGATCGTTTCACCTTCAATCGTCGCATCTGCAATCTTCGCAAGAAACAGTCCGGACAATTCATCATTTGTAATTTTCTGACAATCTGCAGCACAATTGCTGCCAGCTGCGCACGACCCAGCTTCACACGCCAACTGTTTAATACCATTATCTCTGGCTGCAGTATCCCCCCACAGGCCGATAAAGCGAATGTTGTTGTTGCGAAGCGCCTGTCCTGCGATCTTGGCATTTGCAACAGTATACTGTCCGCCATTGACATTTGCTTCATCGCCCGCTTGTACAAGAATCTTAATTGCCCCAGGACGATACCCCACACAACCAACGCGATCATTTCCAGAATAACATTTCATATTTGAACAACCTGTTGAGGTTGTACAATGCTTCATGCCTTCTGAAACAATTGCAGCCGGCTGAATACAATTTTCTGAAGACCCAACATCTTTTCGTGTTATGCTATTTGCCACAACATTCGCATCGCTCTGAATCGAAATGCGGTTTTCAAAACGATCGATGTTTCCCCATCCACCATAGCCAGTCCACATATCGACAAAACATCCATTGCCGTCCGAACCGATATCCGGATCAACAATACAGCGATTCTTAACACTGCAAATTGCCTTACCACCATTCAATCCTGCACAGTCGATATTTTCTACACAGTCTTTACCCAAATCCTGGCACTGCATAGTCTTAAGCATGCTTGGCATTTTTTTGGATAGCGTTGTAATTTCTCCACTCATAGACCCACTCTGGTCAACAGAGAAATAAATATCAACCGTCTGAACAGATGTTGCAAAGCTCAATGACTGTTTTTTAGGCGTCGTTTCCCCCTGATAAGGCACGATAAACACGAAGTTACCCTGGGCCTGGGGGTTATCCGCTGCATCCGAAGGGCTTGTACCGATTGCGATTTCGACGTAATCCGCCACACCATCGCCATCGGAGTCTGTTTTATTCATGTCGGTATGATATTTGTTCTGTTCGTCGACATCCGACAGGCCATCGCCATCGTTATCAATATCAAACACATCGGGTACTGTATCGCCATCGGTGTCAATGCAGTCCATCAAATTTGTAATATTAGAGGCTCCGCACTCTTCTGCATCCGAAATGCCGTTTCTATCTGAATCTTTCATGTAGCGAGCAAACCAGTCATCGACCATGATAAGGCTTTCAATTTTGTCCGGAATGGTGTCGCCATCGCTGTCATCATCCAAATAATCCGGAACTGTATCACCATCACAGTCGACCGGATTTTCAAGTGTTCCCTTCAAATCCGGCTGTCCATCGTTATCACAGTCACCATAAAAATAGCCGTATTCAACCGAAGGAACAGAACCATTATTTTCACCATAGATTTCCGTAAAATCGTCGATTCCATCGCCATCATTGTCGGGATCGAGGTAATCAGGAATGGTATCACCATCGGTATCTACCGGATGCAAAGGATCCGGACCGACTTCGTCTTTATCCAGGATTCCATTTCTATCGCTGTCTGTATCCTGAAAATTGGGAATGCCATCGCCATCGGCATCACCAGGTTCTGCACCTGAACAGCCATTCGTTCCGCCCTCCACACTGTCAGGAATGCCGTCACCATCGCTGTCATCATCCAGATAATCGGGAATACCGTCACCATCG
>JAZRWV010000559.1:0-4975 GCA_045599925.1 Myxococcota bacterium | reverse complement strand
GAGAAAAAAGCTGTATTCGCAGCGAATGGCGATGATGTCTTCGAGGATGTTCAAACGCGCTGAAAGCGTAATGATTTGATGATCCCACGAGATGGCATTGTTGACTTCCGGCGTGCGGAATGCATGCGTTTCGTCGAGCATGTCTTCGGCATTAAAAAGCCATGTTTGTTCATATCGCGCCAGAATTTCTAGTTCGTTCAGATAATCCCAGTCCCAGTGATGGGTATATGAAGCCTGAACATACATGCCGACTCTTTTGATGAGTTGTTCTTTGGATGCGATGGCTTCGGCCATGACGTGTACGCCGTAGCCATTGTATGCAATGCGGCCGCCTGCCCACCACGATGTCGATTCATTTTCGGTGTCTTCGTATCCGGGCAGGCTTCGATAATACGGAAAGTCTGAAATGAGTGTATTGAGGCCGTATTTGGTCGTGAGTTTGCCGATATGCCCAAAGCCTTCGATGGAAAATCCGTAGGCGTTGAATCGAATCATGCCGGTTCCTGCTGCAGAATTGCCAGAAAATGACTTTGCGGAACCATAAGAAAGCGTTTTTAACGAACCCTTATAAGTCGGTGAACCATGAATGGGCTCAGAGAGCAGCGGCCGCGTCATCGAGAGCGAAGCATAGATGACGAGAGAAATATCATCCGCGAGGTCGAAATGGGCGCCATAAGCCGCATGATATTCGGGATTTTTCCAGTAATTTGTGGCAATGAGCGGATATCGGACGGTGTGTCTGTGGGTGGCGACGATAGAATTCTGATATCCGAGTTCTGCACCGTGAGAAAACCAGGTTTCATGCTGCTGTTTGTATTCAAAATAAATGGCAGAAAGAGCCGTGGTATCGGTCAGGAACGTGACATTGGCATTGATCCACAGGAGTTCTTTCCAGTTCAGGCGAAACGCGAGTTCAAAGCTGTCGAGTTCGACGAATGGCGATCGCGTTCCGATGGTGGCTGTATCTGTGGGGCTGTCGTATTCCGGGCCGCCTTCGCCCTGCAGATCGTGAAGCCCAATGCGTGCCCGGCCTTTGATTTCGAGCGTTAAATCCTTGTAATTTAGCGAAAATTTTGGTGGCGCATGTTCTGTGTCGAATTCATCAAAAGCCTGGGCTGTTTTGGGATGAACCCCAAAAAACAAACAGAAAAATGCGGCCAGACATGCCGTTATCAGAATGTGATGTATTGGATTTGTCATCATGACTTTCCAGAAAAAATAAACGGATTGCAGGGAAAGTCGTGAAAGGCTGAATCCCTACGCCGGTATTATCCGAACAGGTTCAACGGGTACTTTCTCAGGCCTGAATGATTTGCAGACCGCCCCGTCAGCGCAAGCGCCACCTATCACTTTTTTAGTCAGTTGTTAAAGAAAATATGATAAGACAACAAAGCTTTGGAAAACGCACTTCATGTGACGCATTTCTGTTTTTTATTTTTGGCAGAACTGTGTTTGTGCAAAAATATGGTTCTTGCTTACTCTGATAATAAATAAGGATTAAAAATGGCTGAAAATAGTCGTGATTCTGTCGTTTCGACGGGCGGTTGGTTTGTCTTTATGCTGATTTTGTGCATTCCGATCGTCAACCTCATCTATATTCTTGTGCAAGCTTTTGGAAGTAACAGCAATCGGAACAAGCAGGGCTATTGTCGTGCAATGCTGTTATGGATGGTTTTGTGCATTGCAGGTGGTATTGCTGGCGTAGTATTGTTTGGCGCAGGTATTTCGAAATTGATGGATAATCCAAACTTCAATCTGAACAACCTTAATGGCATGATGGAACAGGTTCAGAACGCAAACGAAGCAAATGAATAATTATGATTAAAAAAGTGAGGAATTTCCAAAACACGACAAAGAGAATTCCTCACCAAAGTGCATGTTTTATCAATCAAACGAGGCTCCAGCCTGGACGAGGCTGGAGGTCGAAAGCTTCGAAATGTGCATGATTTTCGATGAGTGGTTTCAGTCTGTACTGACCGAGACCGGCGATCATTGCGGCATTATCGGTGCATAACTTCATCGGGGGGATGGAGAGTGCAAGCCCCGCTTTTTCGCAGTCGTCGTGAAGTCTTTCACGAAGTCGTCTGTTTGCGGAAACGCCACCGGCAACGACGACGGTGCGCGCGCCGATTTTCTTAGCCGCACGAATCGTTTTTCTGGCGAGTGAATCGACGACAGCTTCGAGAGCAGAAGCGCATAAATCGGAAAGATCCTGGCCTTCCGGCATAGCCCTGAGTTTACGAAGCTGCGTGGCGACACTTGTTTTAAGCCCGGAAAATGAAAAATCGTAGTTGTCGTGTTGTGGAAGTGCTCTTGGGAAGTTGTATTTATCGCGATTTCCGCCGACACTGAGCTTATCGATTTGAACGCCGCCTGGATAGGGCAGCCCCAGCATTTTGCCGACTTTGTCGAGGGCTTCGCCGGCGGCGTCGTCGAGTGTCTGGCCGATCATTTCGTATTGGCCGACGCCGCGAACCGCAATGAGATTGGTGTGTCCGCCGGAAACAACGAGTCCCATGAACGGGAAATCCGGTTTTTCCATGCCCTGAGCTGTATCGAGTAAAGGAGCGAGCAGATGTCCTTCGGTGTGATGCACGCCGATGAGTGGAATATCGCGGGCATAGGCAAATGCTTTGGCGGCTTCGAGCCCGACGAGTAGAGAACCAATGAGCCCTGGGCCCTGAGTGACTGCAACCCCGTCAATTTCGCATGGATCGACATTGGCTTCGCGAAATGCGCCGCGAAGAACTTCAACGATATCGACGATATGAGCGCGGCTGGCGAGTTCTGGAACAACCCCGCCATATTTGGCGTGAAGTGGGATCTGACTCGCAATGATATGGGATAAAATGCGGCCATCTTCAACAATGGCTGCGGAACATTCGTCGCAAGAACTTTCTATTCCGAGAATTTTCATCAGTTAACCATGTCCTGAAATGGACTGTAAATGAGCAGGTATCCCGTTGCGGGGCTTGCCGTGACAAAAGATTGGGGCGGCGTATCGGCAAAGCCGATAGCCGCCCCGGGAAGCCGTATTCGCGCAAAGCGCGAATAGGCGAACCAATTATAAAAAATCAGTTTGTACCTGAATAACAGGCGTAATTTGTTCCATCGGATTTGACTACGATCAGAATGTTGTCGTCGCGATATGTCTGAGATTCGTGTTTCCAGTCGTCGCCTGCCGATGTGCTGAAAATATTGTCGATATTGACGTATTCGAGAAGGCGTTTGATGATATCCACATCCGGAATATAGGTGCCAGAGAATGTACGGCGACCGCTTGAAATAAAGGCTGCTCGCTTTTCGCGAGCGATGTTGGACCACATCGCGCTCAGGAATCCAGGCGATGACGAAGTCAGGGAACCGTGATGACAGACCTTGAGGAAATTCGCTTCGACTTTGCCTGTTGCAACGGCTTTGCTTTCTTGTGCAGCTTCGGCATCCCCCGTAAAGAGCATCGAAACGCCGGCATAGGTCAGGCGGAAAATAATCGATGCGGAATTTTCGTTCTTTGCACCAAAGGCAGTGAGGGATTTATTGCTGTAGAGATATTCGGTGGTGACACTTGGCCCGAAGAAATCAGTGGGGAAACCTTCGCCGACTTTGAATTTGTCTTCAGCCGGCATGTAGATATTTTCTGGTTTGACCAGAGCTTTGACGCGTCCCATCCATTTGTTTGAATAATTCGAAGGAACTGATTCTTTTGTGTTGAGTTCCATCGGATCGATATAATTTTTGATTTTGAATTTATTGGTCGTAGCAAAAAGACCAATTAAACCGCCGAAATGATCGGAATGTGGATGAGTAAGGAAAACCGCATCAAATTCACCATCTGCAGGAAATCCATGAGTGAGAAGATAATCCTTAATAATGGGGCTGGATTGCGTGTTAAATGCAGCTCCATCACCACCATCGACGAGAACATTCTTTCCGTCCGGTGTTTGAATCCAAATCGAATCGCCCTGGCCAATATCCATGACGTGAATGCGGAGGGAATCGGCAGGAGGATTGAGTTCATCAGGTGTGCAGTTCTGTCCGGGCTGGTATGTAACGCGAGACCCCTGATTTTCTTCGGGAACATAACGGCATAAACCTTTTCCATCCTTTGCGCGTTTGCAGTAGTACCAGTCGCTTGTATCTTCACCGTTGTCGGTTTCTTTATCGGCTTCAGAATCACCATCCGAACCACTATCCGGATTTGGATTGCTTGAAAGTCCCTTGGCTTCTTCAATTGCCATTTGTGTGTAATCCAACAAATCCTGTTCAGTAAAGGTCAAGTGACAGGACTTTTGTTCTGTTTCGGATGTTGTAATCCAACCAGAATCGCAGTTTGGACCATCGTTTGGCTTTAAGTCTGATGTGTAACAGCACATCTCGCCTGTTGCTAACTGAAAAGAAGCTGGTTGATTGACTGCTTCGGCATCGGATTTCGATTCTGCTGAACAGGCTGCCGTTCCATTATCCTCTGATTCGACGTAATTTGAACCGTATTTGTTTCGGCATGTCGGGTGGTAGCAGCAAACTTTTCCATTTTCCATGACAATTCTGGCTTCTTTTCCTTCTGAAGATGCCAGGTCTGTTTCTTTAGCTGAACATGTTGCAGCGGAATCATCTCCGACCTGTTGATAAAATCCATAATCTGAACATTGTGGAGGTCTTTTGCAGCAATAAAGGTCACCGGAAAAATGAAATGAAGTTTCTTCTTTAACACATTCATGCAGAGAATCCGCGAGGTAATATTTGCCTGCATCCGGATCGGAAGGATCAACACAGCCGGTTCTCTTGACATCCTCAATGTTTGGCGTGTGTTCATCAAGACATCCGGTTAATGCAAGACTCATCAGGGCTGCAACTGCAATAAAACGGTATTTCATAATGCCTCCGGAAATGGAATGTGCTTACCATCAAAAAAGCCAAAATATGTGTAAATCACATTTTGAACGGCATTTCAATGAGCAATGTGCAATGTGCAATG
>JAZRWV010000558.1:0-11928 GCA_045599925.1 Myxococcota bacterium | reverse complement strand
TTACAGATTCTTAAGGGCTTAGCCCTTAAATGATGTCCGGGGCAGAGCCCCGGCTGAGTAACATTTAAGGCTGAACTGTTCCTTTCGGGGCTTTATTTTTTTTGCCTTTGAGGAAATAATCGACGGCAGTCTGGTGTTCTGTGTAAGTTTTTGAAAAATAATGTGACCAGGTTCCGTCCTGTTTTGCGACAAAATAGAAGAGTTGTGTGGCGTCCGGCCCGGAATAAGGGGTGAGAATCGCCCGCATGCTTGCGACAGATGGCGTGGTGATGGGGCCGGGCGGAAGCGCATCAATAACGTAAGTGGAATAGCGATTCTGAGGGTCTTTACATCGTTGAGGTGTTGGCTTTTCGCCAACATTCTGAGGCGGATAAATGCATGTCGGGTCAGACTGAAGCCTCATCTTTTTTCGCATTCGATTGTAAAAAACCTGTGCAATGACAGGACGTTCCCTGTCCAAAACCGCTTCTTTTTCGACGATGCTGGCGAGTGTGATCAAGTCGTGATCAGTCAGATTTCGTTTAAGCGCGGCATCGTAGGCGCCTTTGTTTTCCCTGACGATGGCCTTCCAGTTTTCGGCCCAGCGCTGATGCATCTGATTGAGAATCTGTTCGGGTGTGGTGCCGGCTTCGAAGGTATATGCTCCGGAGGCGATATAGCCCTCGAAAGATTTTGCCGGTATGCCGGATTCCGTAGCTCGCGCGGGGTCGGTTGCCATTGCAATAAATGTTTTGCTGTCGGCAATTCGAAGTTTCTGCAGTCGCGCGGCGATTTCATAAATATTCATTCCGGCAAGTATCTGCACGGAATTGCGTGCATATTTTCCGATGCGTGCAATGACATCCGGCAAGTCGGCCGGCGTCATATCCGGCGTGAGAACCACTGTTCCCGGCTGAAGTTTGTTTTGTAAACCACTTTGAATGAAAACATATCGCATCATCCAGCGGTGATGAATAATGCCATTTTTTTCGAGCAAATCCGCGACAGCACTCGCACTGCTTCCCGAAGGAATTTCGATGATGCGTTCATCGGCCTGAAGTGTAATCGGTTCATGCAGAAAATTCTGATATACATGATACAGCCATGCGCAGCCTATTGCGGCAAGAAAAATGAGGATAAATGCGCATTTGAAGAATTTCTTCATTGGATGTGGCTGATATTGTTCAGGTCATGCGGCCATTGGCCGCATGACAATAAAAAAGACTTATTTGCAGTGTGAATCGTGGAGCAGCCATAAAAGTTTGTCGGTTCCAAAGCTTGCTTTGGCAGCATTTTCGAAGGAATTGCCATTGGCCCAGAAGCCTTTCTTGTTGCTGATGGCGTCACTTTCGGCTGCGCAGTATTCTTCGGTTCTCTGGGATGTAAAAGCGGTAAACGGCAATCCGAGACCTTCACTGATGATTGCTTTTCCAAGATCGATGGTAGCCTGATTGGACTTCACGCCGATATAGGCGAGGTAACGGCTTCGCGTGTTATCGAGGAGGCAGGTTGCATCGGTGCTGCTGACGGTTTCGCAGGCGATTTCAACTTCTGCGTTGTTTTCTTCAGAATAAATGAGCTGTTTTGCGAATTCAGCGGCTTCATATCCGCCTCTTTCGTTATGATTTTGGCAATCTTCAAGTGTCGTGTAGTCGTAAAGATTGGAATTGGAGCATGGAGAGGTTTTTTCTGCGTCACAGGACTGAGCACTATATGTGCTGTCAATCGTGGATGTCACCTGGGATTTGAGGCATTCCGGACAGTCAAGGCCGTGAATTCTGACAGTGACTATGGTATTGCTTTTAGTGGTTGCCTGGCATTTTCCGTCGTTTGTGAGCATGAGTTTAAACGTATCACCGTCCTGAACGAGGAGAACTTTTGCTTTTGAACCATTTTTCATTCGGCAGACAGTATCGGCTTCTGTCTTACATTTTTTAGAGCATCCATCACCGGGGACGTTGTTTCCGTCGTCACAGTCTTCACCGTCTTCCTTGATCCCGTTTCCACACACGGCATTTGGAGTTTGCCAGACACAGATTCCATCTTTTTTGATGCACTCCCAGCCTGTGTTTCCTTCGGCAGGAGGCTGACCGATTTCGCAGATTTCACCGGCTTCGAGGAATCCATCTCCGCAGGCTGTTGCAGGGCCAGGATTGGGTGTTGCCCAGTCTTTCAAGTTTTTCTTGCATTGATTTGAACAATCATCGTCGTCGATGTCGTTTCCGTCGTCGCATTCCTCGCCGGTTTCGACGATGCTGTTTCCGCATTCGGCTTTAGTTTCGCCGTTATTATTCTTGCATTTGTTCGAGCATTCGTCGTCGTCGATGTCGTTTCCGTCGTCGCATTCCTCGCCGGATTCAACGGTTCCGTTTCCGCATTCAGAAGAGTCATCACTGTTGTCTTCACTGCATGCAGGCAGGAGGAGTGCGGCCATGGCGAGGAGAACACAGATACGTTTAATCATAATGAGATCCTTATATATTTAAGATTTGAGCATAAAAAGAGCAGTGTATGCTACTGCTATGAGTAAAGCATATTTTGCTTTGAATGGAAATTATTGGGGGCAGTTGCTATGCCTTCGGCATACGCACCTGCCTTGCTGCTATGCCTTCGGCATACGCCGCAAAAAAGATGGCAATCCTCTTCAGGGATTATGTTTTTGTTTCGCGATGCGAAAAAAAAAAGCATGGCTGGATAGCCATGCCTGAAAGGAAATCAATCGTCTGAATCGTCGAGTTCTTCATCGCGATGCAGCGGCTTTGGTGGCTTTCTTGGACGTGGATGATAGTATCCGCGTTCGCGTTGTTCTTCGTTCTGTTTGCATTCGATGCACTGACGGGCAGCAGGTCTTGCAAGAAGACGTTTGAAGCCAATTTCTTCGCCACAGGATTCGCAATATCCGAAATCTTCAGACTCAACCCAGCGTGCGGCTTCATCGAGTTTTTTGAGCAGCCTGACATCGCGTGACTGGAGGCGTTCCATCGTCATTGCAATACCTTCAGAGTTTGCAATGTCTGCTTCGTCACCACGGATTTCGGGTTCATAACCTTCTTCGTTTCTCTGATTGAGCTTTTCGAGAATTTCCTGGCGTTGTCTTTCGATGGACTGTTTGATCTCTTCCAATTGCTCTGGAGTTAAATACATAAGCGTAATCCTTATAGAAACAAAAACCGATGAAAACCGTGCAAAGACGGTTCATGGTTAAAAATTTTCGGCCGCGAGAAATACTTGAAAAATCAATTTCAGGTCAAGAAAATATTAAAGCATGAATCGAGGTTGATAACTATTAGCCTGGTCGCCCGCGCGCCATTTGCGCGCGGGCGAAAAAAGATGAAGACAACATCTTATAGTTGATGAGCCCATTCATCCCATGACATGGAGCATCCTTTTGGAACCGCATTAGCGGCTCTTCCCTTGAGCTTTAACACATATTTGGGATGTCCAGGTACACGTGCCCTGAGCGGTTCGGGAAGAAGCTGAAGTTCTCCGATATCACCTGTGAGAATAAATGCAGCACTGTCGAGATTGCAGAGGTCAAAAAGTGCGATTTGGCCTTCATTTTCCGGTAGAACCGGGCTCATATTTTCAGGATTGAAAATGATGCATTTGAGCCAATTCGGAAAGACAAAAAGCCCTTCTTCGGGAAGTTCACCGGGGGTGTTAAATGCGCAGATCTCATATCCCTGGCTGGAAAGTTCGCACATGCCATATTCGCCGTAGATGTATCGTCTCGAAATGCCGAGTTTTTCGCTGAGCATATCGCGAAGTTCTGACTTTGGGATTTCTCTTGATTTGCCTTTATATCCGCCGGTTTCGAGCAAACCGCTTCCCGGAGCACTTGTGATTTTGCGTTCGTGAAGGGCATCCAGAAGTTCGACATACGAAAATGCCGGTCCCATGAGATGAACCGGGATTTGTTCTTTTGCCGATTTTTCGAGTTCTGCAATGAGTCTGTCGGTGTCAAGGCCGTGGTCCATTGAGAAAAAGTGCCCGGAACCTTCAGTACCAAGAACATCGACAAAGGATGAAATCATAAAGCCGAGGGAGGAATGCGGATTGTCGTTTATCGACGGCATCAGCGATAAGACTCGCGTTTGAGGTGGTATTGAACGAGCAATCAGCATTGTGAAGGCATAGATGAGGGAACGTTGCATGAGCCCCACATCGCGGAAACGATGAATACTTCGAATGCCTTCAGTCGTGCCGCTTGAATAAAATTCAGCGACAGTCAAGTCTTTGCTGAATGGACAAATATCGGCTTTTTTAAAACATTCCACTGGAAGTGGAGGATAATCGAGCAGGGACGTTCCTCTCGATGTTCTTCCGTGAATTTCGCAGTATTTCCCATAAAGAGGATGATTGAGACGCTGATATTCGAGCAGATCGACGATGAGTCCGAGAGGCTTGGGTTCAAGTCCGGTTGGACAGTCCATGCATCCCCATCGATATGAAGCGAACAGGAAATCGGCAATGCGTTTGAAGAGATCGATTCTTTGCATTTTATTTCAATTTTTCGAGTGCCATTCCGATGCGTTCAATGCCTTTTTTAATGGTATCGACGTCGAGAGCAAAAGAGATTCTAAGGTATCCTGGCGCCCCGAATGCACTTCCTGGGATGGTTGCGACATGGCCTTCCTCGAGAATATATTTTGCCAGATCGACATCATTCTGAATCCAGTAAAGACCGTGTTCGATATTGCAGAATTTTTTGCAGTTGATGAGGACGTAGAATGCACCTTTTGGAGCGAGACATGAAATGTCTTTAATGGCGGCAATACTATCGAGAGTGACCTGTCTTCTGGCTTCAAAAGTCTGACGCATATTTTCGAGGACACTGTGGTCGAGTCTTAAAGCTTCGAGAGCCCCAGCCTGTGCAAAACTTGTTGCATTTGAAGTGGAGTGGCTCTGAATAGTACTCATCATACGGATGCGTTCAGGATCGGCAATGGCAAAGCCAAGACGCCATCCGGTCATGGCAAAACTCTTTGAAAAGCCGCCAGTTGTGATGATTCTGTTTTTGAGGTCAGGAGCGACTTTTGAAAGTTCGACGTGTTTAAACCCGCAATAAGTGAGATGGGCGTAAATGTTATCCCAGAGGATATTGACGTCCGGATATTTTCGAAGGACTTCAACGAGAGAGCGAAGATGCATTTCGTCATAAGCCTGTCCTGTTGGGTTGGAAGGAGAATTTAGAATGAGGAGTTTGGGCTGATATTTAATGATGGCATCTTCGAGCATGGCCGGCGTCATGAGGAAGCCGTCATTTTCAGAGGTTTCGATGTAGTGGACATCGCCGCCGGCGAGATTGACGATGGCGGGATAAGAGAGCCAGAAAGGAGCCGGAATGAGGACGGTATCACCGGGATCAATGATAGACATGACTGCATTGTAGATGACCTGTTTTCCGCCGACACCTACGATGACTTGTTCAGGATTGGTTTCAACGCCGAATTCATTTTCATACCATTTTGCGATTTCAGCCCGGAGTGCGGGAAGACCAGCGACGGCTGTATATTTTGTCATGCCATTATCGAGAGCAGATTTGGCGGCATCAATAATGGGTTGAGGCGTGTTGAAGTCGGGTTCGCCGGCACCAAAACTGATAATGTCGAGGCCTTCAGCCCGCATTGCGGATGCTTTTGCTGTGATGGCAAGTGTTAAAGAGGCTTGAACTTTATCGAGTCGATGTGCTTTTTTCATTGAAAAATCCTTTATTTATTGAAATCACAAATGGATGTTTTTGAAGCCGTTTCGTTCGGAACAAACCGCCCGTGGACGTGATACAAAACAGCTGATTATTATCTATGATATGTCGTGAATGATCAATTTGCGAATGAAACAAATGTTAAGAATTGGTTACAAGGCACCCGGGGCCCTGCCCCGGGGACTCAGTTCACAATATGAAATGAACTTCGTTTCCCGAGCCTTCCGGCTCTCCAACTCGTTCCGGCACATTTGTTCACTGGTCTCTGCGATGCCAGCCGCCCACAGGGCGCCTGCCTTCTCGGCCCCCTGCCAAAGGGCTAAGCCCTTTGGAATCCGCAATGTTTAAGCTGCGATACCAATATTGCAGCTTAAGTCATATTTTCGTTAAGCAGAAATGGGGCCCCATCCCCATTTCTCAGAAACTTAATTAGTGCCTATATTTCAGTTGATTTGCATTCCCCCCTGCTGAGTTGTAACAAGAATTGAGATGAAATATGTGTGACTGTTGTTGATTGAATAGATTGGATTATTTTGCAATTTGTGCGAAAGGAAAAAATGTGTTAAAGTTAGAAAGTTGAGAAGTCGGAAAGATTCGACATCGATGTGTTTCCGCAAGGAATATCATAATTGGGAGTATTTTTATGAAAATGAATCAAGTTGCCGGCGTGGTTCTGGCTGGTCTCTGTGTTTTAGGGGCAACCAATGTCTATGCAGAAGATTCTGTTGCAGTCATGAAAATCGACGCAGCAAGTGCCAAGGCTGATAAGGCGGCGGGCGCTCTTCTCGAATCCATTCGTGCCCAGGTTAAAGATTCCCAATATATCCTCGATGCAAACGGTAGCGATATTACTTATACCGAAATGCAGATGGTTACCGGCTGTGACCGGGAAGGCAGTATTGCCTGCTACGATGCCGCATGCGAAACATTAGGTTCAAAAGCCATTATTTTCGGTAATGTTCAGGATAATGGCGATGCTCATATCATTTGGTACATCAGTGGTAAGGGCATTTTCCGCGAAGCTAAAGCCACGTTGTCTGATAAAACAGCAGTCGATAAACTCGCTCGCGAAATTGTTATCGGCGAAGTTGGTCATGTTATCGTTACCAGTAATATCCCCGGTGCTGATGTCTTTATTGATGGTAAACTCGTCGGCATGAGCGCAGAATATGAGGAAAATGCTCAACCTATCGAACTCGTAACCGGTAACTACGTCATCGCGGTTCGTAAAGATGGTTTCACCAAAGAAGATGCCGTGACGGTTAATATTAAAGGCGGCGAAACATCCCATGTTCATGTCGATATGAACGTCATGAAAGACCCCGAAGAAATCCGCAAAGCCATTAAAATTTCCGGTTTCACTTCATTGGGCGTTGGCGTTGCCGGACTGGTTGCAGCTGGCGTTCTCGGCGGTCTCGTAAAATGGAAATATCCGGGTGAATTTGAAGACTATCTGCTCTATGACTATAAGGGGCTGGAACCTATTTCTGATAAATATTCGGATAACGGTAAATATAGTGATATGGCTTTAAGCGCGAATGTTTTGTTCGGCGTCGGTGGCTTCTTTGCTGCAGCAGGTATTGCACTTATCGTGACTGCGTATGTCTATGACTTCGAAGGCGAAGATGTCGGTAAAGCCTATTCAAACAAATATATGCCCAAAATTGATGTCAGTCTGACTCCGGATTATCAGGGAATGGCATTTGGCTGGTCATTCTAATCCTTCGGATCGAATTTAAGTATTTAAGCCGCAGTTTTCTGCGGCTTTTTTTTGTTTTTGTCGATACCCAAAAAAGCCGCTGCGTATTCCGGCCGGAATAGCAGCGGCTGCGAGCCGTATGCCCGTTTCGGGCATTAGGCGAGTACGGCGGGCGTAGCGCAAATGCGCAAGCTCGCCATTCAGAATCAGAAGTTACGTATCAGAAGGTTTTTGGGGAGCATCGGACGAATTTTCATCGTTTTGGGACGTCTCACTTTCGACTTCGGAATCAGATTTTTCTTCAGATTTACTGGCTGTAGCATTGTCATCGGAAGTTGAAGCATCGTCATTATTTTCAGCATTTTCCTCCGATTCTTCGTCTTTGGAATCGTCATCCTCTGTTTCGCCGGCTGCATCCTGTTTGGACATACCGCTCTTAAAATAGAATGCAATCATGCCGATCATCGACACAACGCCAATTGCTCCCAGAATCAGCCAGATAACCCATGGCGAAGAGGATTCCCAAAGCACTTCTGTTGCCGCATAGGCATCATTGGGATTGATGTGGTCGAGTACGCATTTCATATTGCAGTAATCGACCGGAATATCCGTAAGATTTTTACTTTGGATGACATTGATCAGATTGTTGAGGTCTTGTTTTGAAAGCAGATTCTGAGCTTCGCTGATGAGACATTCATTGATCTGTTCGGCGCTGTCGGCGACATCTGCGAATTTAGTCTGGCAGGCATCCGAAAGGTTGAGATTGTTCTGTGTGAGAAGGTTTTTGAGCTGGTCGAGATCGAGGCCTTTGGTATTCGTCAGCTTCGGGAGGTCGTCAGCTTTCATTCCGACGGTGTCACTCATTAGGAACTGGCGTGCATTTGCGATGTCGAGGTCTTCTGGGCGAATGTTTGTGATGCCGTGATTGGTGAGCCAGGCATGACCGATTTTGAGTTTGGAAGAAAAGGCATCATACAACGGACCTGAGATGAAGTTTCCGACAGCCCATCCAATCGCAAATGGAATATTGGAATATCCCATATAAGTTGCTTTTTTGTCTTTTGGGGCTGTTACGCCGATGTATTCGCTGAATTTGGGCGAGCAGATGATTTCGCCAATGGCGAAGATGAAGATGGCCAGAGCACAGATTCCGCCGGACATCGTGAGGCCGCCGAGTATGAAACCGACGACGGAGATGGCCATACCGGTGAAGAGTGCCGTCATCATTTTGAATTTTGAAAACAGTGCGGAAAGCGGCAAAACAAAGAGAATGATGGCAGCCGAGTCGATATCGATGAGCATTTCCGGTTTAAGAGAGCCATCAGCTTCATACCATTCGAGAGAACGAATGCCCGGGATTTTGTGCATGAATTCGCCGACGCCTCGTCGGTCAACCCACTCATCGATGAAGTTCGGCAGGAGGTCCCAGAGCTGCATGAACATGAGCCAAAATGCGGAAATGATGAGCAGAAACGCCAGCATATTCTTGTCATTCCACAAGGTTTTAAGCGTTTTGACAAAGACTTGTCCGATCGTTTCGTTTTGGTGTTTTGCGGTATCTTCTTCCGTTCGAACGGGTTCCTCAAAGAGGAACAATGTGATGACTAGGTTGAACAGGGTGACGAATGCTGCGCCGTAAAAGACGTAACTCCATGTGGGCGCGGCTTCGTTGCCGCGAAGCGTGGCTGCAAGTATTGGGGCGAGAAAACCGCCAATATTGACGACCCAGTAAAAGATGCCAAACCCGACACCGGATGTTTTTTTGTTGACCGATTTTGCAACAATACCCTGAACTGGCGGCTTGAAGATCGCAGTTCCGAGACCAATCGTGCATCCGGCAATGAGCATGATGATAAAGTTAAAGGTTGTGTTGATGTCGTGGAAACCAGCCAGGGCCGCAATGTTGAGCACATTTGCCATGACGAGATATCCGGCTGTGTTGATGCAAAAAGCCACGATGAGAGACTTTTTATAGCCAAAAGACTCGCTGAAACCGCCGGAAACCATGGGCACCATACATTGAATGAATGCCCAGAGGCCATAGATGATGGCTTTTTGGGTGTAACTGAGCCCAAGTCCGCCGGTTCCGGTTGAAACCATCATCAACGGCAGAATCGCACGAACTCCAAAGTAAGCAAGTCGTTCGCAGGCTTCTTGGGCATTTGCAAGCCAGAAAGATCCTTTGAACGACCTGAAAGTGTCGAGGATAGACATAAAATTCTATATCTCCTTGAAAGAAAGGCAATTCAGTGAAGTAAATTCATAACTCTTTATGAATTGCGAAATAAAATAAGAAGGCAGAGTGTGCCTATAACCTACATTATCTCTTTAACAGTGTGGAGATTTATTTTCAATGAGCAATGTGCAATTGGAGGTTTAATCATGTCCTTGGATGGTGTGATGTGGAATGTCATGTCGAAATGAATGTGGTTATTTTGTTATTCGTTTTGCGTCCCACTGGAGTGCGAAGTGCATGGGATAAAAAAGTCTTTAATACCAATATTTAATGGATGATATGTGGTGAATTGAAATCAATATTGATGAAAAATTGGAAAATAATTTTGAATAGTGCGATAAGAGAACGATTTTATTTTGGGGTTGCCAGTAAAATAAAGTGAAAAAGCTGGCGGAAGTTATGGTGTATTAAACGAACAGGAGACGAAAATGACAGAAAGCCTAAAGGTGAATGCTCAGTCAGTTGCTCGCCGATGTTCGTGCAGAAATCCGGAATACAATGCATTGACGGCAGTTGATTGGATTGTATTGGATTTTACAGATGGGCTTCGAACATTTGAAGAGCTTCAGACGATGGTTCCAGTCCGTCGGGATGATCTCGTATCATCATTTCTCCATCTTCACGAACTGGGCATGCTGAAGTGGTCAGATTCAACGAATAGTCAGTCGTCATCATTTGCGAACAATGCCCGATTTACGAGTGATTCGGAACGTTCAAAGATACCGGCGTCACCTGGTTTAACGGGGGGATTGAGTTCATCCCGAAATGTGCCCAAAATTTCACTTTCAATGACATCGACAAGTTCCTTTAGTGATGAAGTCTGTGCCCAGTATCTGCCGGCACGTCTTTTTTCGGAATTTCGTCGTTTTCAGCCATCACTATTGGATGAAAAGCTCGACATTCCTGTTGAAACCCAGGCATTTGCAGAGTTTATTCACGACAATCTATCATCACTGTCTCACTATGATTTGCTCGGGTTGACAGAGGGACAGAGTACCAAATCGGATGTTAAACAGGCTTATCTTCTTAGGACAAAGCAGTTTCATCCAGATCGTTATTTTAGAAAGAATATTGGTCCGTTTGCCCCTCGCATTGCTGCAATATTTAAAGCTATTACGGCGGCATTTACAGCGCTTCAGCGAACTGTATAAATACAGGAATACTTATGACGGAATATGCACTTGGTATAGATCTTGGGACTACAAATTCTTGTGTTGCCATTATTGAGAATGGCAAGCCGTTGATTATTGCTAATAAAGCTGGTTACAAAACGACCCCATCGATCGTGGCGATTGCTGAATCGGGCAAACGTCTGATTGGGCAGTTGGCAAAACGTCAGGCAATTACGAATGCAACCAATACCGTGTATTCTACGAAACGTTTGATCGGTCGAAGTATCAATGATCCCGAGGTTCAGGAATGTATGAACACGCTTCCGTTCGAGATCGTCGAAGGACCGCATGATGATGTTCGCGTCATGATGAAAGAACGCGCTTATTCCCTTCCAGAAATCTCGGCAATGATCCTGAGCGAGCTTCGCCAGGTCGCAGAGGACTATATCGGAGAGCCGATTAATCAGGCAATTATTACGGTTCCTGCCTATTTTAACGATGCACAGCGTCAGGCAACGATTGATGCCGGAAAGATTGCCGGTCTCGATGTTATGCGTATCATCAACGAACCGACAGCAGCAGCCATTGCCTATGGAACACAGTCGAATAAAAAACAAACAATTGCAGTATTCGACCTGGGTGGCGGTACGTTTGATATCTCGATTCTGAGCATTGATGAAGGCGTATTCAATGTTTTGTCGACAACTGGTGATACATTCCTTGGCGGCGAGGATTTTGATAATCGAATCATTGAACACCTCGTCATGGAATTTGCGCGAGAACATGAAATCGATCTTCGCGAAGATCCTATGGCAATGCAACGACTTAAAATCGCAGCAGAAAAAGCCAAATGTGATCTCAGCGAGTTGATGACAACAGAAATCAATCTTCCATTTATTCAGACAGGCGCTGATGGAACGGCACTTCATCTCAATACTTCAATCACTCGTGATGAATTTGAAAATCTCGTCATAGATCTCATCAAACGTACGCTGAAGATTTGTCAGGTCGCCATGATGGATGCCAATGTGACACAAAATGACATCGATGAAGTCGTTCTCGTTGGTGGTATGACCCGTATGCCTCTCGTTCAGATGGCCGTAAGCGAGTTTTTCCAGACGCAGCCGGCAAAAAATATCAATCCGGATGAAGTCGTGGCTGTCGGTGCCGCCATTCAGGCTGATGAACTCCTTCATCA
>JAZRWV010000557.1:0-19407 GCA_045599925.1 Myxococcota bacterium | reverse complement strand
GGCTCTGCAAAGCTAACCGTCCATCGGACTGTCAGCTTTTCGGCCCCCCGCCAAAGGGCTAAGCCCTTTGGAATCCACAATGTTTAAGCTGCGATGCGAATATTGCAGCTTAAGCCATATTTTCGTTAAGCAGAAATGGGGCCCCATCCCCATTTCTCAGAAACTAAATTAGTGTCAACATTTCAGTTGATTTGCATTCATCCCTGCTGAGTTGTAACCCTTTAATGTCCAATTTTTTTTGCAGAATTGATTTTTAGCCATTAATATTAATATTTTTAAGGGCTGATTTTTGAATCAGATACTTATTCACATTTCCTTATTCAAAAGGTGTCATAATGAAAAAGCCATTATTAATGATAAGCATATTAGCCGTGACTTGTACAGCATTCGGCTGCGGAGAAAGCGAATCGAAAGGCCAGTGTACAGATGGTATGAAAAAATGCGTGAACAATCTGGCTTTTGTCTGTTCTGACAGCCGCTGGGGCAAAGGTACTGCATGCGCAAACGGATGCAACGGCGATGAATGTGCCGCAGAAATCAATCCGACATGCGAATCTGATATGAAAAAATGTGAAAATAACAAGGCTTATACCTGCTCCAATGGTGAATGGGATGCAGGCACAGAATGCGCAAACGGATGCGAAGGAAACGTCTGTGCCTCACTAACAGGCTGCACTGATAATGCAAAAAAATGCGAGCTGAACAGAGCCTATATCTGCACCAACAATGAATGGGATTCGGGTACTGAATGTACAGCCGGATGCGACGGCGACGTGTGTGCATCCACCACTGATTCATGCAGACCAGACATGACAAAATGTGAATCCAGCAAACTCTATGTCTGTACCGATGGCGAATGGAATTACGACTCGGATTGTCCCCACGGATGCAAAGGCAGTGCATGCGCAACGCAGGATGATAAATGTACAGACAAAGCAAAAGAATGCCGGGAAGATAAAGAATATACATGTACATCCGGTGAATGGGATGCCGGTGTTTCATGCCCCAACGGATGCGACGGCAATACATGCAGAACAGCCGCATCCTGCCCCAGCGAAGGCGCAAAACGATGTGCTGATTATACAGCACAAACATGCATTTCCGGCAATTGGATAATCGATGAATACTGTGCCAGCGGATGCAATGATAACGAATGTGCCCATCCTGCCGATACCAATAAAAACTGTCTTCTTGCAGACGGAACCAGCAAATCCGATTATTGCGAAAATGACTACGCCATGTGGTGCGACAATGGCAAATGGATTTATTCCAATTGCAAAAATGAGTTCGGCGCAGCAGGCAAATGCGGCACTGTCAAATATGCAGACGGCGGAACAGAATATATCAGTTCATTCTGCTATGACCCCTGCGAAGGTTCCCAGCAGGGACAGCTCAAATACGTCTGCAGCACCATGGGTGAGCACGAAATATCTTTGGAATATATATGCCTCCCGAATGAATCATCCCAAATGTACATGTGGGAAGAGACGGGAAACAGCCGCGAATGTGCTGGTGCATGCAAAGTGGGCAAATGCGATATTGTCGATGAAAAAGAAGGCACAGCCTGCAATTCCGAAACCGATGAGGACTTCTGCTCCGGTTCCATTCACATGACATGCGACCCAAACGAAAAAATATGGCGAGCTACTGACTGCTCCTATCAGTTGGCTACCAATGCCGTCTGTGATCTCGATTACATGCAGAAGACATCTTCAAATAATGCCTGCGTCATTCCATGCTCAGAAACTGAAGCCGAAAAAACAAACTGCACCCAGAACAGCAATGGAAAAGCCATCCAGAGCATCTGCAAACAAGGCCCAAACGGCAAGTATTACTGGGAAATTGAAGAAACCTGCACACACGGATGTCAGGAAAATTCTTGTCTTATTCTCGATGAAAAAGAAGGCTCTTCGTGCAACACCGAATCCGATGATGACACATGCAATGGAAATGTCCTGCTTTCCTGCCATGATAATATCTGGGAAGCCACAAACTGCAATGCATTCGGACATGGTTCTTCTCTGCCAGATGATCCCTGGTCAAGTCGTTCCGAAACCACCTATTCATGCGGTGAACTGGCCGAATATACAGGATGTGCCGGCATATGCACGGCTAATTCACCAGCCGAATCCATATGCAAAGATTCAAAATATTATACACGTACCTGTGTTTCGAATATCTCTGGAAATTCCGCATTCTGGAATATTACCATTGAAGACTGCGATAACGGATGCGATAACAATGGATGCCTAAAGATCCATGAAAAAGACAAAACAGCCTGTGATCCCAACACAGACACTTATCTTTGCCAGGGCGACATTTCATTGGCCTGCATTTTTTCATCAGAAGAAAACAAATATTTGTGGAAAGCAATTGATTGCCAAACTGAAGGTGCAAACCTGAGTTGTGCCATCTTCAAAGACGAAACAGCCGGAAATGGCGAAAATGCCGGACACAATCCGGTTTGTGCAGAAAAATGCGCTGCTCAGGATATTGGAATCTCCAGACAGAGTTGTTCAAATTCAACACTCACACAATACACTTGCACCAGATCACAAAATAACGATGCCTTCTGGCACATTTCCAACGCTATAACATGCGAACACGGATGTAAAGACGAAGCCTGCGACACTCTGCACGCCAATGAAAATGACCCTTGTGATTTGAATGCAACCACCGTGTCATATTGCGATGAAAATATCGCGCTTAACTGCAAGGAAGACACCACCACAAATCAATCGCGCTGGCAGGCTGACAGCTGCACTTCCCAGGGAAAAACCTGCACCCTCATTGACGATACAGCAGGCTGCTTTGACTCCTGCAGTAAAGAGGAACTCTCAAAGCAAAAACCTATCTGTGAAGACGGCGTTCAGAAAAGATATTTTTGCCAAAAGTCTGTGGATGATTTGTATGTTCTGGTGAAAGACAGCTATGAAAAGACATGTGAACACGGTTGCGCTGACGATAACAAATCATGCAAAAAACTGGATGATCTGGAATACACGGGATGCAATTCGAGAACTGATGCTTCGCAATGCAAAGGCAACCTCCTTTTGGAATGTGTAAACGGCGTTTGGAATGCAAATGAATGCAATCAGAATGAAATCTGCACCAATGACAGTTTAAACGGGGCAGGATGTTATGAAACCTGCAGTACAAAAGGTGAGAAGACTGAGGTCTGTTCCAACAGCAAACATACCGAAACCACATGCGTTGAAGATACAAATGGCAAACTTTACTATCAGGAAGATGCTTACGATTGTTCGGGTGAATGCAAAGACAGTAAGTCATGCGTTAAACATTCTGCGAAAGAATATGAAGCCTGTAACTCTGAAACAGACGAAGCATTCTGTGACGGCGATATCGTTCTGTATTGTAACGAGAACCGCTGGAAAACAGAAAACTGTCCAGATGTTTTGCCCAATTCATCGTGTTTTATCGATCAAACCAATGGAGCATTTTGCGAACTGAAGTGTACCGAATCAGATATGAGCCGGGTACTTGAGTGCGATGAGGATTATCTTGTCGGGGAAATCTGCTTTGAAGATGACAACGGCAAATACTATCTGTCCCTGGTGGAAGAACTTTGCCCCCATGGCTGTGCTGAAAATGCCTGTATCATGCTGAGCGATAAAGAAGGAACAGGCTGTAATCCCAATACAGACAAACTCCAATGTGACGGCGCAGTCAGCATCAGTTGCAATTCGGAAACCAGTACATGGGAACTGTTCGCAAACTGCAGTTCTTTTGGCAGCATCTATCAATGCAAAATCAACAACGGACAGACAGAATGTGTCGGCAATGGCATGACATTGAATGCCGTTCCATTTGACCAGCCTGAATCATATAGATGTGATGCAAGTACATTTGTCGAATATTGCAATGGAAATACATCCTTAACATGCGACGGCTATTATGTGGTTGAAGAAGACTGCAGCAGTCAGTTGGTCAACATTGGCGATATCAGTTATGCCAAGGTCTGCGGCACAACCATGGGCAGCGACGGCCAAAACAAAGCAGTCTGTCATTTGCCAGGACAGACATTTGAATGCGACAAATCATCTGCAGGAAGCACAAAGGATTTCTGTACCCATGATGATTATGCACACGAACAGGCAATCACAGCCTCATGTCTGATAATGAATGATGGAAAAGGTTATTACGTCGATGAAAACGTTAAGGCATGTTCAAACCTGTGCAGCACTGAATGCATTCAGACCGAATGTAATGATGGTGATGCCAAATGCGAAGGGTCTGTCAGCTTGAACTGCACAGAAAGGAATGATGAAGGACACCTCATCTTCAGTGCCATAGACTGCAGCAGTCAGGGAAACACATGCGAAGTTTCCAACGGTTATGCCTACTGCGTTTCCAACGAATAATAAGAAAAGCTCCGAATCGATATGAAACACCAGTTCGTGCCACTTTTCTTAGCCATTAGCCTGTCAGCAACAGGCTGTTATGAAAATTCTGCTGCTCCCGAATGTGCGGACAATCACAAAAAATGCGAAAATAATACGGCATATGTTTGTATTGAGGGAGTGTGGGATGAAGGAACAGCCTGCCCCGAGGGTTGTCTGGAAACTGAATGCGCCCAAAAATCAACCCAATGCGAAGAAGGTAAAACATACTGTTCAGACAACCTGCTGTACACCTGCACAAACGGTGATTGGGATTATGGAAAATATTGTTCATTTGGCTGCATGAAGGACAAATGTGCAGAATCGCCCACAGAATGCCAGGAAAATGCCCAGAAATGCGAAAACAGTCGTGCTTATCAATGCACAAACGGCAAATGGAATACTGGAACATCATGCCCATATGGCTGTTTAGGCACACAATGTTCACAAACTGCGCAATGCTCTTCAACAGAAACAACGTGTGAAAATAATAAAGAATATAAGTGTGCCGGCGGAAAATGGGTTTTGAAATCGAACTGCACTTTGGGATGTAACGGCAACAGTTGTGCAACCAATATCATCACATGCTCCGATGGCACAACAAAATGCGAGAATGACACACAGTACATTTGCGAAAGCAATGGCTGGAGACACGATTTGGACTGTGTGGATGGGTGTAACGGCAACATCTGCTCAATTAACGGCGAATGCGCAGAAAAAGCTAAAAAATGTGAAAATGATACGGCTTACGTCTGTCAATCCGGAAGCTGGGACAGCGGAACCCCATGTGAACTCGGATGCAAAAATAAGGTTTGCCGCCTTCCTGAACTTTGTTCAGTCACCGATGACATGCGCTGCGAAAGTGACAGGCTCTGGAAATGTCAGAACAACCAGTGGACCATGCTCGAAAAATGCACTCTCGGATGTTCAGATAAAGCCTGCATTCATACCGCAACAGAAGGCGAATCCTGCATTGATGTTCAATCAGGTTCCCCAATGGATGATTTCTGCATTGACGATGTCACAGCCGTGCTGTGCATCGATGAAAAATGGGCCGTCCAAAACTGCCTGAAAGGCTGTGCCGACAACAAATGCAATCCAGTGGATGACACAGAAGGCACAGAATGTGATTCGGAAATGGACAAGCCCAAATGCAAAAAAGGATTTCTTTTTACCTGCGATCGCGTATGGCAGGCTTCCGCCTGCAGCAGCAACGAGCTCTGCGCCAATGATGCAGACAAAGGTTCCGGATGTTACAAAACCTGCGAGGATCTAAGCCACCGCATTTCCTCATGCGACACCAACCGCATTATTGTTGAAGAATGTCGCGACAACGGTTCCGGCTATGGGTATCTCATCACGACCGAAACGCCATGCGAACACGGATGTGATGGCAACGAATGCAAAGATAACAACGAAGAGTAATTCGATGCGTATGCCGCAGGCATAGCATCGATTGTGAGCCGTATGGCGGGCATGAAATGCCCGAATAGGCGAACAGGCCGGATGTATCGGAGATAATCCGGCTACAAAGAAGACCAACCTCGATTATTTTCAACAGGATTACACCGTTTTTTAGAATCTTTCTTCTGCCCGGAGAGCACGCATTCATTATCGATGAGACAATATCGATGTGCCGGAAGATGCGGACAGGTGTGATTTTTCAAATCGCAAAACGCATCCACGCCCATCAGTTTTGCAGTTTTTTCATCCATCATCGCCAGTGGCTCGTCATTTTCGGGACGATCGAACACAAATTCGACGATATTCGGCGTATCGGCATTGCAGGTGACCTTTTTCGTCTGAGATTTGCCATCCGAAACCGTCACCGTCACCTCGCGCTCCCCGAAACACAGCATGTGATGCATGCCCTCGCAGGTCGTATACCAATGCTCGCCATTCAGATAGGGCTCGTCGCTGTAATGCACTTCGGCCATCAACGGATTTCCGGCAGAATCCCTGACCGAAACCGTTGTCGATCGCCTGGCGGCATCGAGAAACGTCACCCAGGCTGGGCGGTTCTTTTCGAGCGCACTGCGACGTTTATCGCCAACCGGATTGTGAAGCGATCCCTCGATGAGATAGGCATATGTGCCGGAAATCATGCGAAACCAGTCCTGATCCGTTCCATCAACGGAATAGAGGTTTTTGACGACTTCGTAAGGTTTTCCGTTGGCCTGAACACCGGCTGCCGAAGCCATTCGAAGTGCGAGCTGCCAGGCATTGTCCTCTTCGTGCGGAGGATTTTGAAGGGCATCGATCGAATAGGGCGACAAAATACGCGTCGAAACCGTATGAAAACTGATCGAAGACGCGAACTGTTCCGTGTGAAAGAGATTCATCATGGCCTGAATTTCGGGCTCACTGGCCGGCGCAGTTCCCCGATACCAGTAATGGCGCGGATTTTCGGAAGAAGCCTTTTCGCCGGTCGCCCCCCACTGCAACGGATAATTCCTGTTGATATCGACACCGGCTCCAAGGGCAATATCGTTGGGATGATAACGATAATAAGCCGACGGCGAATTCTTCAGACCGGGTTTTCGAGGAAATGATTTCGGACGTTTTTCATGCGTGAATACAAAACGTCCATTTTTTCGTCCGAGATGATCAGAAACGTGGAAAAAGAGATCGTTGCCGTCGTAATTGACAAGCGGAATTACCCAAACTTCACTGCTGCTGAGCATCTGCTCGTATTGCTTGCGCAGCTCGGGGACTTCGGCCTCGCAAAGCTGTTCCAGAATATCGAAAGCCATGTCCGTCGCGAGCAGTTCCATGCCGTGATGCGCACCATTAAAAAGGACTTTTGGAACATTGGCCGGACTGTCTGCATTGGACAAAACCACAGCCCGAATCTTATGTCCAAGATAAGACTGGCCAATCGTTTCAATGCGAACGTGTTTAACATGACCTGAACAGACTTTGGCATATTCATCGATATATGCCTGAACCATGTCGGCATCTTTGGCACTCCGATTGGGGTCGAGTGGAGCATCCGCCTGGCAATGCATCGGAATATTGCAGTTCAAGTCAAGTGCAGACTTGCGATATTCGCTGTCGTTAAAGGCATTTCTTGAATCCGACCAGTAAAAGCCATCCGGAAGCATGCGTTTGTCATCGACAAGAGCCATCATAGAAGCATGCGGACATTTGTAAACCCGGTAATTTTCGATGCCGAGATTATTGATAGCCTTGCACTTTTTCAATTCAGTTGTGGACTTGACAGACTTTTCTGGCACAAAGACAAAGGCTGAAGAAAGCTGCGACAGATAGGCATCCGCATGAAAAGGAGTGGGCTCCGACTGAACAGCAGCCGGTTTGAAATCATGTCCAATCCACGAGGATTTCTTATCCTGTTTGCGGTGCACGCGATAACCGGTTTCATTTCCGTGATAACGGGCATCATTGAGAGAAAACGAAGCCAGTGACTTGTGATTTGAACCATCCTGCACATCGATACTGACGTGTGTTCCTTTCATGGAAATGATGACATCATAAAGTTTAGGAAGTGATTTAAGCTTTATGCGTTTGCCGACTTCCTGAGGATATCCGCCGTCCCATCGATGAAGCTGCACGTAGTTTCTGTCAAAGGAAACGCTGTATCCGCTGACATGCACAGGATCATTTGGGAAAGAAGCCCGGAAAAAGACCGAGGAATCGGGACGTTTCCCGACATTGAGTTGAACGCGCAAAACGCCGTCATACGCCAGTTTGTCTGCCGAAGCCCAAAATCCCGCACTCGTATGACGAATGGATTCACATCGAAGTCCAGTTTCCTGCGTCCATTTCCATTTCTCACTCGAGCGAACTCCTTTGGCACGTTCAGCATTCAAAGGCTGAATGGAAGATGAGGCTGATTGTGCAGCAGGTACAGGAACCGTCTCGGTTTCCTGAGTAAAGCCATTTCCGGCAGTCGTTAAAAGGCTGAAAAATGCGATGAAAGAAATGAGTTTTTTCATAATTTGCACCAATATTACCAGCAGAGACAAATCACCAGCCGGGGTGTAACGTTCCTACTACCCAAAACGACGTTTTTGATTGAGAAAAATGGCCATCATCAATAAAATGAACCGGTTGTTTTATTTTTCAGCATTCAAGCTGCATGACATGGAGATAAAGTTTTGAATCAGATATTACACGGACACATTATTCATGCCCCGAAACTCGGGGAACTCGAAATCATTGAAAACGGCTATATGCGTTTGGAAAACGGAAAAATAGCCGGAATCTCGGCGAGTTTACCACAGGAATGGAAAGATGCAGAAATCGTCGATTATGCGGATGATTTGATTATGCAGTCATTTTGCGACATGCACCTCCATGCGCCCCAATATCCGATGCTAGGCATGGGCATGGATCTGCCACTCCTCGACTGGCTGAACACATACACCTTCAAGACGGAAGCCCGTTTTGCCGATACGCAATACGCTCGTGATGTCTATCATCGACTCGCCCGGGAACTCGTCTCAAATGGCACAACGCGCGTCTGCGCATTTTCTTCGCTGCACCTCGATTCCACGCTTATTTTGATGGAAGAATTCGAAAAAGCCGGCCTCTGCGGATACGTGGGCAAAGTGAACATGGACCGCAATGGCTCACCGGAACTCGAAGAAAAAACAGAAGATTCGATGCGCGATACGCTCAAATGGCTGGATGCCTGCGATCCCAATGCGCACATCAAACCGATTCTGACGCCGAGATTTACGCCCTCATGCACGAATGAGCTCATGGCATTTCTCGGCAAACTGGCCAAAGAACGTGGTCTTTATGTGCAGTCCCATCTTTCGGAAAACACCTCCGAAATCGACTGGGTTGTGAACGGACTTCATCCCGACTGCAAACAGTATTGGGAAAGCTACGACAAATATGGGCTTTTTGGCTCGCACACAGTCATGGCGCACTGCGTTCACTCGGATGAAAGAGAACGCAAGGCGATTAAAGACAACAACGTCGTGGTGGCCCACTGCCCGGATTCAAACGTCAATCTGATCAGCGGTGTGGCTCCGATTCGCCAGATGCTCAACGAAGGCATGTGGGTCACGCTGGGCAGTGATATTGCCGGCGGCGCCGTTCTTCCCATGATGGGCGTCATTGCTGAAGCCATTCGTTCCTCCAAAGTTAAACGTATCGGTTCCAAATGGTCCATCGATTTCCTGACCGTTGCCGAAGCTTATTATCTCGGAACAACCTCAGGAGCTCGCTATTTCGGCGCTGGCGATGGCTTCGCCAAAGGCGATGCTCTTCACGCCGTTGTACTCGACGATCACGTTTACGTCGATACGAACAGACTCAGCGTCCGAGAACGTTTTGAACGTGCCATCTATCGCACAAATGCCAATGACATCATCGCCGTTTACAGCGATGGTCGTAAAATCAAATAGGATTAAGCCATGATCATCGAATACGAACCCCAAGGTGGCGTCTGCTCCAAATACATGAAATTTGAAGTCGAAGACGGTGTCGTCAAATCCTTCGAAGTCATCGGCGGTTGCCACGGCAACCTTCAGGGCATTGCAGCCCTCATCAAAGGCATGAAAGTCGAAGAGGTCATCGCAAAACTCGAAGGCATTCACTGCCGTTCCAAACAGACTTCATGCCCCGATCAGATTGCACAGGCCCTTAAACAGATCAATCAGTGCTGATCAATCTTCTTCTGGCTTTACACCTCGCCGTTTTCTGCACTGATGGTTAACGCCATCAGGACACGACTTTCTAAGGACATTATTTATGAAAAAATCATTTCTTTTCGCTATTCTTACCGCTGCACTTTTCATGATGATATCGACATCATGTTCAAAAAAAGTTGATGATTCAGCAGCCGTAAATGCGCCTTCAAACGAAGCAAAAACGGATGAAAACAAGGCTGTGGAACCTGCAAAGATGGATGATAGTAAAGCAGATAATGCCAATACAGCCGAAAATACAGAAGGTGATGAACCCGCTCCTGTCGATGCCCAAAAGGATCAACCCATGACAAAACTCACTTCCCCTCAGGGGCTGGTCATGCAGATTAAAAACCTTCCTCAAAACGTCGAAACCATCGATGTTTCAGGAACCATCAACGGAACATATGCCATTGAATCCATATTCGACGGCATGTTCGTCTTTTCTCAGGAACGCCTGCGAAGCACCGATAACGACATCGAAAAAATCAAAACGGCCGTTCTCGATATCGAAAAAGCTCACGACGTTCAAAACCTTGCGATTGAACCCAGTCAGGATTTGCCCAACATCAAATCGCCCGTCTATAAACTCACCTATTTGACCGGACACAACGAAGATACGCGCACTTGCCGCGACTATTACATTCATTCCGAAGGCTTTGATTTCCGTTTCCACACCGCCATTCCTGCCGATTATGTCGACGAATACAATGGCAAGGTTGACGACATGCTCAAAAACCTTGAACTCGTTCAGAATAACGGCGAAGGCTGATTATCACAGCTTTTTGACCGAAAAATTCATTCTCTGATTCTATTTACTAAAGGACATTCCATGATACCTGCGAATTCAAAACTTGCAATCGGTAGCGATCATGCCGGTTACAATATGAAAGAAGACCTCAAAAAGATGCTCATCGAACTCGGTTATGAAGTTGAAGACATGGGAACCCATGACACGGCTTCATGCGATTATCCCGATTTTGCGGCTGCAGTTGCCCGCGCGGTGGCTAAAAATCAAGCCGTGGCTGGTGTGATTGTGTGCAGCACCGGCATTGGCGTTTCTATGACGGCGAACAAGGTCCACGGCGTTCGCGCGGCCCTCGTCCACCACGCCTATGAAGCAGAAATGACTCGCCGACACAACGATGCGAACGTCATTTGTCTTGGTGCCAATATCACCGGCCCTGCAATTGCCCGCGAAGCCGTAAAAACGTTCCTCAACACCGATTTTGAAGGTGGTCGTCATCAGCGTCGCGTTGACAAGATGATGGCTGTCGAAAAAGAAGGGTGAGAGAGTTTTTGGGGGCATGGCTATTGGCCGAACGGCCAATACGCCATGCCGCGCGGTCTATCGCAAAGCGATACGGCCGCGCATGATTAAAGGCGTGTCGAACACATCTTTACTTCACATCGTACTCAGTTCATATTCAAATATTCAGGAGACGAACATGTCGAAACAAAAATACGGAAAATGGCAACAGTATTCTCACCTGGCAATCGCCATCGCTGTAACGATAATCGCAACTCAGGCCTGTTCCTGGGATTCCAGCGTATACGACACATTCGTCAATGATACGGACCAACCAGCAGTCAAATGCCCGGATTCCGATTCAGGAAGCCTAGCTTATATTAAACTTGCTGCATCCGCAATTTGTACACCAACAGAATGCACCGGCTGTACAGAAGACCAGACTGAGTCCTGCAAAACCTACCAGGAAAAAGGTGCTTTTAAATACAACCTGTGCCCCAAAAACTTCCCGCAATGCACAATAGATGTTGAAAGCAAAGCATATTGCTACGCATTTACAGGCTGTCAGGCTGGTCAGCTTGACTGCGGCGGCGTTTGCGTTTCTCCGTCTGCAGGCAACCTCCAATCATGCGAAGGCAAGACCTTAACATGCAAAGAAAACTACAACGATTGCGACGGCATCATCGAAAATGGCTGTGAAAGCTACTCAAATAGCGACGATAACAACTGCGGTGCATGCAACGTTCAATGCGACACAACAGGCACGAATCACAGCGGAACCAAATACACCTGCCTCGCCGGGGTATGCGAAATCAATATTTGCGAAAATAAAGCATTACCCGATATGTGCATTGCCCCGGATGGTTCAACCGTTTGTGTTAACGTTTCATCCAATGATAAACAAAACTGCGGTCAGTGCAACGCAATCTGCGAAAATATCCATGTAACAAACGCCACATCCAACAGCTGTACAGATGGCAAATGCCAATACAACTGTATTGAAGGATATCAAAATTGCGGAACCGGAAATACAATCGACACGATTCAATGCATTAAAAACTCTGACTTCGAAAGTGACAGCAACAACTGCGGTAGATGCGGCAATAAATGCGATACTGGATTTGCCTGCGTCAATGGAACCTGCAAAGTCAACAGTTGCTCTGGCGAAACACCGGATTTGTGCGTCATCGATGGAGAAAACACCTGTCTGGATCTCCACAGCAATGATGCCGATCACTGCGGCAATTGCAATACCAAATGCTCAGAAACACCGCGTTCAAATGCGACTTCAGACACCTGCGAAGCAGGAAAATGCATTTATACATGCGAAGAAAGCTTCAAAAACTGCGGCACAGATAATACGATTGATTTCGTCAACTGTATCGACATCACATCCGACAGAAATAACTGCGGTGACTGCGAACATATCTGTTCCACAGGCCAGTCATGCGTTAATGGCACCTGCGAATGTCCAGAAGGGCAAACACTCTGCTACGGCAAATGCATGGATTTATCCTCTCTCAACATCGAACAATGTTCCAGTGATGAAGAAACTGGCGAGTGGTCCAAGACTTGTGTTGCAGGATACGACGACTGCGATCAAAAAATCGATAATGGATGCGAAATCAATGTCACATCGGACAGCGCAAACTGCGGTAGCTGTGCAAACATCTGCCTGGGCGGTCAATACTGTTCAGAATCAACTTGCATTTGCCCTGAAGTAGCGCCTGATTTCTGTAGCGATGGAAACGGCAGTTACCTCTGCGTCGACAGCAATATCAAAAACGAATATTGTGGCTGCACACATGAATCCAAAGGCGTTGACTGTACGACCCTCGTCGCAACAGAAGGCACTATGAGCTACAACTGCGTGAACAAAGAATGCAAATTAACAAATTGCAATGCCGATGAAACACAATGTGGTGACGCTTGCATCAACCTTTTCTCCACCGATATCACTAACTGCGGTAAATGCGGACTCGCATGCGACACCCTCGCACCTCCCAATGCCAAAACCGCCCTATGCGACACAGGTGTATGCCATTTTATTTGTAATGAAGGGTATTACAATAAGTGCCTGTTGACCGCAGAAACCAACGAAGCTAAACAAAATTGCCAGTTATCGACTAACATCGAATGTGTAAAAATCGGAACCAATACATGTTGCGGCGATTCATGCGTAAATTGTGAAGCACAAAACACAGCAGGGGCAAACTATTCCTGCCATGAGGGAACATGCCAAATCACTTCCTGCGATGAAGGCCAGCAGCTTTGTTCCGGAGTTTGTCGTTCGACAAATACAGATCAATCAAACTGCGGTATTTGCGGCAACATTTGTGGCAACAGCACGCAGTGCACAGCAGGCAACTGCGTTTGCACCGACCAATCCAAGACGAATTGCGGGTCAGATAGTGAACCAAACTGCCGCGACACCGACAATGACACTGCATATTGTGGAAACTGCACCACAAATTGCGAAACTGTTAAGCCCATGAATTCCGTCGTCGATACTTGTAGTTCAGGGGTTTGCCAGTTCAAGTGTGAAACAGGTTACTACAACAAAGGAGGAAGCCAGGCGTCCAACATTAACTGCGTAAAGATGAAAACAAACACCTGCTGCACAGAAAACTGCATAGACTGTACAGATTCTTCAGTGTTTACCGATGGATTTTATACTTGCAGTGCCAATAACCAATGCGAAAAATCTTCATGCGAAAAAGGATACACACTCTGCACAGTCAACAACGTTGATACCTGTATCGACTTATCAAAAGATAACGACAACTGCGGCGTGTGCAATAACGCATGTCAAGAAGGCACAACCTGTAAGAATGGCCGTTGTGAATGTTCAGATTCCAATTTAATAAACTGCGGAACTGCTGAAAATCCAAGCTGCATCCATGTCAAATCGACAGATATCAACAACTGCGGTGGTTGTGGAATTAAATGCGAAGACCAAAAGATTGCAAACACTGATGTTGATTCATGTAATGAAGGTGTTTGCTATTTCAAATGTAATTCTGGTTATACCAATAAAGGTTCAGAAACAGCCAAAATTACAGATATCAACTGCATTGCAAATGGTTCAAACACCTGCTGTGGAGATAACTGTGCAGACTGCACATCGATTTCATCCACACTCAGCTATTGTGATTCTGAAAATAATAAATGTGCATGTCTGGAAGGTTACTACCTGAACAACAACTCATGCATTAAAAACGACAACAATAATTGTGGACAAGTCGGATATACCTGTACTGGGTCAACCCCATACTGCAAAGAAGGCACAAACACCTGCATTGAGTGTATCCAGAATTCTGACTGCACAATCACAAATGGCTACGGTGCATGCAGTTCAGACAACAAATGTGCTTATTTCTGCAAAGATGGCTACGAATTATCCGGCAACCAATGCAACAAAATAAACGGCAAGTGCACCACGGTTGCCGATTGCGAAATTGAAAACAGCAAGTCCGGAAGTATCGCATGCTCTATCAATAACGAATGTCTGGTTTATGCCTGCATTGCAGATTTCGAACCTGATGCCCCCCAAAAAGCATGCATCCAATGTGGCAATAATGCCGTATCACCAGACGGCATTAAATGCACAGAGTGCGCAGATAATACCCACAAATACGGCAATATTTGCGAAGAAAATACGGTTAATAACTGCGGTTCGCATGACCATAAATGTTCCATTGAAAATGGCCAGGCCAAATGTGTGAACAAAACATGCGCTCTTGATTCATGCGATAATGGATATCATGCTGTTAACAATACTGCATGTGAAGAAGACACAGATGCCCACTGCGGATCGCACGAAAATGATTGCAGTTCATACACTATCAGTAACAGCACGGAAATTCATTGCATCAATGCCACATGTCAGGCGACCAAATGTGAGACAAACTACATCGTCCAAAATGGACAGTGTGCCCCCATCGCTTGTGATACAGGTGAATATGTTGGAACCAAACGATGCTTAAACGAACACACGCTCATCACCTGCCAAAACTCCAATAATCAGGGCCAGTGGAGTTACGAAACCTGTGTTCAGGAATGTGCCCAGGATGCGTGCACAAACATTACAAACTACTGCACATCCAATGACAGTTGCACTGGCTCACAGAAATGCGAAGAGAAACAGTGTAAAGACCTCACTTGCGCAGATGATGAAGTCGCTCAATACCACACGTGCATAAAACTCAATTGTGCAAGTGACGAAGTCGCTCAGAACCATCAGTGCAAAGCTCTGACCTGCTCTGCAAATCAGATTGCTCAAAACCACCAGTGTACTGAATGCGCCGGCAATGAAATCGCTGAAAATAACCAGTGCAAAACATTGACCTGCAATGCAAACGAAATTGCTCAAAACCACCAGTGCACAGAATGCGCAGGCAATGAAGTCGTTGAAAATAACCAGTGCAAACAAATTGAGTGTGACCCCGGTTTGATTCCTCAAAATCACACATGCATAACCGATCCAAGCCAAGGAATTTCTGAATAAAAATTAATAGCTTTATATTTGTGGGTCTTTGCCTCTTTCTCAGTTTGCAATATGAAATGCACTTCGTTTACCGAGCCTGTTGGCTCTCCAACTCTTTCATTTCATTTATTCACTGGGCTTTCATAAGATTCCACTTTTAAATTAAGTTTTGATCAGACCATCATTAAGTGAGGTCCTGGACAAAACTCCGGCTGAGTAATTGCCATGGAATACAAAAATCCCACACCAACTGTCGATATTCTCATCATCCGAGACGAAAGTCTGGTCCTCGTCAAACGCAAAAATCCGCCCTTTGGCTGGGCCAATCCAGGCGGATACGTCGATGAAGGCGAATCCGTAGAACATGCCGCTATTCGCGAAGCAAAGGAAGAAACTGGACTCGACGTCACACTCGATTCGCTGTTTTATGTTTATTCCGATCCTTCACGTGATCCCAGGCAACATACAATGACTACAGTCTTCATTGCACATGCCAGTGGCGAACCTAAAGGTTCGGATGATGCCGAAATTGCACAGTATTTTCCATTCGACAACCTGCCCTCTCCCATTGCATTTGATCATGCCACGATCATCGCAGATTACCTCGAATTTAGGAAAACAGGCTGCCAGCCAGAACTTGCACGGGCTCTAAAAAGAATGAACGATGCGTCATTAAATCAGAAATGAAAGTTTTGACAATTTTGTTCTTCAATAATGCATGATGAATTTCGAACAGATACACTGTATTGGTATTATCCCGGCAACATCCCCTATTACATACCAGTCATATTGCGCCCAGATTGCACGTGGAGTCCCCCCCCAACTCGAATATCTCGTTAAAAATGCAGAATGCAGACGTAATTTTGACGACCTGATGCCAGGAACAAAATCCATCGTCTGCTGTGCAGTGCTTCTCCCCTGTTTTGAATCAAATGTTCCACTCAAATTTGCACGTTTTTGTGCCATCGGGGACTATCACGACGTTTTGAGAAAACGCATTTCGGAACTTGATTCCTGGCTCAAAGCGAAATACCCGATTCAAAACAGCAGAATCTGTGTCGATACAGCTCCAATTCTGGAAAAAGAGCTTGCGGCTCGCGCAGGCCTTGGAACCATTGGTTTTAACCGAATGGTCATTCACCCGGATTTCGGTTCATTCATTGCAATTGGAGAACTCCTCGTCGACATCGATCTCATGCCTTATCGGGATGAAATAGAAAAAAACGTGATAAAACCAAATGATGAATTCGATGCTGTCACGCCAGGGAAGCTTCACTGCTGCAAATGCGGAAACCGCAAATGCGTTCAGGCCTGTCCAACACATGCTTTGTCAGAAGAGGGATATGACGTCCATAAATGTCTTGCTTATTGGACGACGCAACACAAAGGCGTCATTCCAGAACCTTATGCCAGTGCAATGAGAGACATCATCTGGGGATGCGACCGGTGTCAAAACGCCTGTCCTCGCAATGCAAATCCATGCACAGACAGCCTCACTTCGCCGGAAAATAATCCCTTAAACACACTCACATTCAGAGAAATACTAACGTTAAGTGCCCGAAAGCTTCGAATGCGACTTACCGGTTCGCCGATTGCAGACGCCCATCCCTATATGCTCATCCGCAATGCCTGTATCGTCGTTCACAACCTGCACATTGAAAACGAATATCTCGATGAATTGCGCAATATTGCTGAAAATCACCCGTGTGAATGGGTGAAAGAACAATGTGCAATGAATAAGTAGCAGTGTTGCATGCAACGCCAAATGGAATGTGCCTTATGCATTGAAAAAGCATAATGTATTATGAATTATGAATTGAAAAAGCTAGAATGCCCAAAGATGTCGTTTATCAAAGAACACATCGATATAAAGGAACAGACATGAGCATTGAAATCAGCGTATCGAAAGACCTCCCGATGGAGCCGCAGATTTTTCTGGCGGCCCAGGCACTCCTTGGGGGTGAAATCATCATCTTTCCGACAGAAACAGTTTACGGTGTTGCTGCAGACGCCATGAATGACGAAGCTATTGAGCACTTAAAATCACTGAAACATCGTCCGGATAACAAACCATTTCCGGTCATGGTTTCGGACATTGCGATGGCAGAAACACTGGCTGATTTGGGTACAGCACGTGAAATTGCAAAAGACTACTGGCCCGGCCCGCTTACGCTCGTTCTTCGGGCAAAAGCCTGTCTTTCCGATGCATGTGTTTCCAATGGAACAATCGGCATTCGCTGTCCGCATCATCCGGTTGCTCAGGCCATTCTTAAAATAGCCGGCATTCCACTCGCGGTACCGAGTGCCAATGTACTCAATGATCCCCCTGCAACCAATTCGACTGAAGCAAGACGCGTCTTTATGAATCAGGATGTGGCATTCAGAGTTCTTCAGCCGGAATCGACACAAGGCCAGCCAACAACAGTCCTTAAGATCGAAGATAAAGTCTGGACAATTCTGAGAAAGGGACCTGTTTCCGCCGAAACAATCAAAGGCTACCTGCCAGCTGGCGTCACTCTTAATCAATGATCCAACAGGAAATTATCCATATGTCCAAAACGCTGAACCTCACGATTCTCGTTTTTTTGCTGTTAAGTCTGTGCAGCTGTGCCTGCACCAATGACAACGACGATACACCGGTTACACCTGTCCCCCCCGGCCCCGTAAATCCAAAACCACAGGATGAACAACTTCCCAGAGCTATCAGCATTGCAACCTGGAACGTTCACAATTTTTTCGACCCCATCTGTGATGCCGGTGCATGCGGTTATCCAAATTACGAACCCTCCGTCTCAAATGCCACTTATCGGACAAAATTAACCAATGTTTCTTCAGGTATCTGGAAACTCAATGCCGATGTCGTTCTTTTACAGGAAATTGAAAAAGAATCCTGTCTGGCTGATGTTAAAGCCGCCCTGGAACCAAATTATAAAGACATGGTATTCGGAGAAATCGGCACAACATCCTCTGTCGATGTGGGAATCCTCACGAAAGGAACCATTACATATACAGAAAAATTCCGTGATCATTACTGGCTGAAACAAGACAACGGCAGCCTCAAAAGGCTTGCCAGAGAACTGTTACTCGCCGAAATTACCCTGCCTAATGGTCTGGAAGTCACAGCCGTCACAACGCATTTTGTCTCGAAAGCAACCAATCCTGAAGGTGATCGCCGCCAGAAAGAAGCCGTGCTGACCCAGACCATTCTTGCTAAATATATCGAAGAACATCCCGACAGACTGCTCATATTCGGCGGTGATCTCAACGACACCCCAGAATCAGAGCCCATTCAGGCCATTGGAAAAGACGGTATTCTCATCAGTGCCACCAAAGGGATGAATCCTGGTGCCATTACGACATGGCATAATGAATCTGCACTCGATCACATCTTCTATCCGGCAGCCTTTGAATCAAAACTCAGGGGCACCAGAATCATTTGTGACGAAGACCGGTACAACGGATATAGTTCAAGTGATCACTGCTCTGTCATGACCGAGTTCCTCTTTTACAATAACGAGCAGTGAATGTTACATCTCAGGCGGGGCTCTGCCCAGGGGACTCAGTTCACAATATGAAATGAACTTCGTTTCCCGAGCCTTCCGGCTCTCCAAC
>JAZRWV010000556.1:0-5911 GCA_045599925.1 Myxococcota bacterium | reverse complement strand
CCCCCGGCTGAATAGTAACGGTTAAATCGATGCGAAGAACATGCGATTTGTCGACTCTTTTTTGATAGATTGGAGGCGCTTCATTGGGACGATCGTTGACAAAACCTGCATTTTCAAGGCTTTTTCTATAATCATCGATGAAGGCTGTCGTAATTTTTTCATAAATATATCCGTCCATTTCAGCGCCTTCATCACCTTTTTTCCAGGATTTGTCGTATTTTGCGGCTTTTCCGTTGAGCATGGGATAGGGCGTTGAGCAATCGAAGAAATTGCGATAGAGGCCATCTGGATCGTTGGAATTCTCGGGACATTTGAATGCAGTGGATGGCAAATCCTTTTGAATATCATCATTTTGAGGCTGTTCAGGCGTTGGTTTGGCTTGATCTTGTTCGGTTAAGTGCTGATCGGTTATTTTATCTGTCTGAGGCGCAGCTTCATTGGTTTGGACTGGTGCGGATTCCGGTGTATTTTGTTCTGCTTTTTTACAGGATGGGAGAATGCATAGACAAGAAATGAGAAGTGAAAGTATAACGAATTTATTCATGAAATGACCTGCAGATAATGTTGAGGGGGGCTTTGAAAGGCCAAAGAGTTTTTTAGGTAATGCCCCTATGCCTTCGGCATACGGTGCATTTTTAGCCGCTCTATTGGCTTTGCCAATACGAGCGGCTTTTTATTCTGGTTTAATATCATAAAATAGATACTTTCCGAACTTTTTTACATATTTAACCCGGATTTTATCGCCAAGTTTATAGGAATTTTTTCCTTCATCTTGATAAAAAGCCGTATAATATTCGTGCCCAATAGCGACGACATATTCAATGATATTGTCGATAATTCTCACGATTTCTCCCGCCGCTTCTTTACTGTCTGATAAATCGGCTTTCTCTTCGACGAGGTAGTGATATTTCTGAACTTTCTCTTCCTGAAGGCTGTAGTCGGGTAAAGCTCTTAGCTTGTCATTCAATTTACCGAGATTTGATTCATAGTTTTTCCCGAGACTTCCAATTAAAAAAGCAATTGGAATTGTTACAACTACTCCTATGACAATGATGGGGTCGAAATTAAGATTTTGGTTAGCAAAAATAAACGATATAAAGATAATCGAACCCGTAAATAGTAAACAATATAATAGCCAAAGTCCACCATGGCATAAAAATTTGTAGAAACCAGATTGTGCAAAGCGAATTTTCTTCTCCAGCTTTTCTCGGTCTTTATTAGCCTTCATAATGGTTGTAGAATTGATCGACACCAGTACTTGTGAAATTGAATTTAAAAGTTCTTTCGAATCTTTGGGACGATCTTCGGGATTGGGCGCGAGAAGTTTGTGCAGCAAATCGATCGTTTCTTTGTGAACATTGGGAACGCGTTGTTTGAGCATACCTTCAAATTGAATCTTAAACCCATCGGTCGGAAACTCCGACGGATTTATTCCCGTCATAATATGTAGTGCCGTTGCTCCCAAAGCATAATAATCGGACTGAATTGTGCAGTCGCCGATGAGCTGCTCCGGTGCCATATAGCCAACTGTTCCCGCAACAGTTGAATTTAACCCGCGCTTTTGCGGGTTCGCAACGGCACCAAAATCGATGAGACAAAATTTTGTTTCGCCAGACTCCGCTTTATACGCCAGAATATTCGACGGCTTGATATCGCGATGAATGATAGGCGGTGCATACTTAGTGTGAAGCTCGTGAACGATTTGTGCCGTTTCAAAGATGATTTCCAGTGATTTGATTTCGCTGACTCTTTTACCTGGTTCCAGCTTGTCGAGAAGGGAGTTCCCTTTTATATATTCCTGAACTAGCCAGCACTCGGTAAATTCGTCCTCTCCTGTGATGTAATCGTAAAATCTTGGTGTTCCGGGGGTATGAATTGATTTAAGTGTTTCGGCTTCGCGCTTAAATAGCTCGTAATTCTTGAGATTATCGCTGAATTTGAGCGCCTTGATGGCGACGATTACACCCGTTTTCAGGCTCTTTGACAAATACGTCTTGCCATTGGAACCCTCGCCAATTAACTCGATATAGCTGTATCCGTGTCTAAGCAAAAGCTCTGGCGTTGAAATTGAATTTGTATCGTTTGACATATTACCGCTCATTTATTGGATGGTTTAAAATCATCAGAAACGGGAATAGGATAAGGCGTGCTATAGACGTGTTCCTGTTTTCTATCCTGTTTAATATAGTTGGCAACAGGTGTGATGTCGTCCCTATAGTCAGTTTTACCCTCATATACATTTTCGCCCATTTCTCCAGTGTGAATGAGATAGAGAATAGGAATGATATCACCTTCTTTGATGTCGGGTTTGACATGGGTTTCGACAGTTCGAATGAGATTATCAGGTGATGAATCATCGGGTGGATTAAAACTATAGGTAATGCGCCATGTGGGCTTATTGGAATGAGTCAATAGTCGTTTGTCATTTTTAAGAGAATCATAGAGTGATATATATTCAATTCTAATGACAGTCGCCATGGATTTTCGGGCGTGTTTTAGAAAATGAAAAGGATGATATGTGTATTTGATAATTCCTATACTGCCTAAAGTTAATAATAAGCCAGAGAAGATTAATATCAAAAACGGGATGATCTCGGGTACAGTTGGTGCGTGATCCAAAAAGGAGTAACCTATAGAAATTGAAAGAGGGATAAGAATTATGGAACCCATTAGCCAACGAATAAGCTCAAAATTAAATAAACTTGCAAAAAACTTTCGTTTATATCGCCATGGCAATGATCTGGGAGTTGAATCTTTTAATTCCTGCCACAACACGATATTGCCAGTTTGATGATAGGAATAGACTTCATCCAAAGAATACTTCTTTTGAGATTTTGAATCATTGACCTTGGGGATTTCATCGAATTTCTGCGATTTTAAGGCAGTAAAAAATTTTCGGATTTGCTCGTAATCCGTCATTCGGTCTTCGACTCGTGGTTCGAGCATCTTTCGCAAAAAAGCCGTAATCGCGTAGGGCAAATGCTCCAAAGGCAAATCGATGAGGACGTGATAATCCTGAATATCGAGTTCTTCCGGTGGAACGCCGCTGAGCAGATAAACGGTAACAATGGCGAGTGAATAGAGGTCGCTGGCGGCAGTGGCGCGGCCCATGAGTTGTTCCGGTGCCATGTAGCCATAAGTTCCGACGACGGTCGATCCGCCGCCCTTGACCTGCGGATTCGAAACCGCCCCGAAGTCGATGAGATGAACCTCCGGCGTTTGGCTATATTCCGTATAATTGAGCAAAATATTGGAGGGTTTGATATCGCGGTGAATCACCTGCGGATCGCTCTCGTGCAGCTTTTGCAAAATGTCGAGCAACTGAAGCAAAATACTGCCGATTTGATCGATTTGAAATCTATGTCCCTTGGCAATGAATTGCTGCAATGGATCGCCCGCGATATAATCCTGCACGATGAGCGCCATCGGCGTCTCGATATCGAGCATTTCAATCGTTTCGTGAAGCTTCGCAATGCCTGAAATGTCGAGGCGCTTGAGGACTTCGGCTTCGCGATGAAAGAGATCATACTGCTTCCAGTCTTTGACCGATTGGATGTGAAGCTGTTTGATGGCGACTTTTTGATGAGTTTTGTGGGATTCCCCTAGATAAACGTTGCCTTGCGATCCTTTGCCGAGCTTTCTAATAACCTGATATCGATCGGCGAGATGTGTTTTGAGCAATTCGAGAGCTTCATCATGTTCGTAGGCCTTGGTTGCATCCTGGGGGGGATAGGAGGCGTATGATTGAGCGCCTTTGGGGCTTTCTGATTGAGTTGTTTTATGCGTATATTCCATAATAATTGCCAAATAAACGCTGCGTATGCCGATTCGGCATAGCAGCGTTAAAATCGCGTCGTATTTGCGCCAATAGGCGCAAATAGACGCAAGTCATAGACTTCCAATAACTATATTAGATTTTGCATCACAATGAAAGATGTGTTTATGAAACCTTTGGTTTTAGTGGTTTTAATGACAGAGTGTTGCGATATTACGGTTGAATAATACCATTCTCAAAGCCATTTGGCGTTTTTGATCTTTTTCGAAATAAGACACAAAATACCTGTTAGAATGAGAATGTTGACATGGTTGATGTAGCAAATGTTTGATGGTATCGGTTCTATAAATAGATTTTGTATGGATATATATAAATCAATGTTGGAATTGTAACAATATGCAGTCAGGATAAGTGTAATTGCGGCAAAACGAGGGGGATAATAGCGAGCGGCAAGGAAAAATATGAGGGACATGAGCGTCAATTCAACAGACATTCCCGATGCAGTGCTGAGATTGGTGAGATTGATAAGAGGAGACAGACTGAATAATATCACAGCAATCGTGGCTGAAATGACCAGACAGAATGCATTTCCAAGAATGGTTGCTGTATTAAATGTAGTTTTCTTTTCATAGAGAATTATACCTGCTGAGGTGATGATGACGAGTAATATCAATGTTGATGAAACAGACGCTGCGGTGTTGGTACTCAAGATTGAATAGATGACTGGTTCCGTGCTCGAAGAATTTATGATTGGATAATTTATGTGGTTCTGTGTCAAAATAATGATATTGATATTAGATGTGATAAGACCTGATATACAGACAATGATAAATATAAATAATATGCGCTTCCGATATAAATTTGATGTCACTTGTGAAATCAGAATCGTTCTGGGCATCTTCTTTTAATTGCGAATATGCTTCATACTTGGCATCCTTTGGAAGAGGGGTGAATATAAGATGAGAAAAACAAACTGAAATATCGAAGAAATTATACTAATAATTGTTCCAATCATAAGATTGTTTTGCAACATATCTATATGTGATAATTATTTCAAAGTCGCATAAATTAACAACTTTATGGATTGGAAACAAATCGAGAGGTGAATGTTCAGACATTCCTTTACTCTTCGTCCTCTGTGGCCTCTGATTCGCCAGAGCCGTTGTATTCGCAGTTGGTGAAATCAAATCCGGAGCAGTTGTTCAGACATCCGAGGGTGCCAGAATAGCCTTTCCCAAGACTTGAACACTTTTTCTTATTGAGATTGGTTCCGTCGCAGACTTCGCTGAAATTCGGACGTCCATCGACGCCGTTGTCGAGGCTGCCGTTGCCGCATGATGCACCGGGAAAACACCCGGTGTACGAGATGTGGCAGAACTTGTTACATGTCACGTTGCCCCATGAGCCTTCGCCAAAAACATCCGCGCAGGTTTGTTCAATCGAATGCTCTATACCGGGATCGCATTGCTCGCCAAATTCGGGTTCAAGAATGCCGTTCCCGCAGTGATCGGGGGGAAGACATTCGGTACTGTTCCAGCGGCACATGCTGTTGCACGCGCGATTGCCATCAACATCGTCGCCGTACGTGTGCGCGCAGGTCAGTTTGTCACCGTAATCTTTTTTCGGATCGCACCGTTCGTTGATTTGTTGCGTTCCGTTGCCGCAGGTGTAGGGCGTTGTGCAATCCATGATGAGCCCGGTGCAGTCTTTCTTGCACGATATTGTGCCTTCTGAGCCGGGGCCGAAAAATGCCTTGCAGGTGTACCATTTTTCGCCGCGAATCTGATCGCCGTCGCAGTATTCGTCGTCGTCAAGAACGCCGTCACCGCAATGGACAAGAATGTCCGAAGCCTTGCAGTCTGACGTGTCATAGCCCGAGCAGTCGTCGAGGCATTTGACGACACCTGTGTACCCGAATCCGACTTTTGCGCAGTTGACGCCGTTCATAATGTTTCCGTCGCAGACCACGCCAGCGTCGAGCTGGCCGTTGCCGCATGTCGGCAGAGGCGTTAGAATGACATCTCGATGAGTTTTCACTCAATAAAGTCGTTGAATTATGCGGTCTTGATGAAATTCTTTTGAAAGAACACGGTTATATTAAGACACTCCTTAGAATAATGAATGACTATTTGATTG
>JAZRWV010000555.1:0-4167 GCA_045599925.1 Myxococcota bacterium | reverse complement strand
GGATAATGCTAAATATTATGCTGATTCAATTCATGAATACAGTTGGCATTGGAGGCTCTCAGTTACTAAAACATGGTGTGATGATTTTTATAACGGGGCTTTTGATGAAATTGAAAAAAGAAGAATTCTGAAAGTGAATTTGGGAACATCACAAAATTATTATTATTCTAATAAAGGGAAAGTCTATGCTGAGTATAATTTTTGTTCAGACAGTAATACATGTGAAACATGTATAGAGGAAAATAATTTCACATGTGATATTGCTAATGTGTTTATTTTGAGTGCATTTGAGGCTAGTAAGTATTCTGCTTATACGAGTTTGATGAATTCCATGAATAATTCGAGTTGGTGGCTTCGCTCATTGTATAAAAAAGAAGAAACCATACATGAGATTTGTATTATGAACAAGAATAATCAAATTGAAGGCTCATCACGTTCTATAAATGTGAATGGCATTCGTCCTGCCATGTGGGTACATTTTTAATAATGATTCGGAACTTCGTTCTGCAAAATACGGGATTCATCACAGAGCTGTTGTTACAGAATAGTCTCATGGAGAGTTTAAACAAAGTGAGGAAGAATATGTCGAAAAAATTGTTTCTTCTTGCAGCATTATTTTCTTGTGTAGCCTTCGGCTGCACAGAGGATGATAAACATGATGTGACAACAAAACAGGATGGCTCGGGAAATCAGGTTATTCAGTATGATGGGAATGATCTGATTTGCCGGGTTGAAGGTGTCGATCAAACACCAAGCGGATTCATCAGTAATGACATTTTTCATGTCACTCCGGTTCGCGGAATGAAACAGTTTGAAGGCAGAGAAGACGAAATCGCTGATTTGCTGAACGATAAGAAGTGTCCTGCAGGCTATAAATACTGTTTTGCTCTGCAGGATAATGTGTATGCCTGCAGCCAGTGCGCAAAAAATGAGCTCTTCTGTAATGGCAAATGTTACAATGTACTTTCGGATGCCATGCACTGCGGAAGCTGCTCCCCCTGTTCTGATGGCATGATTTGCTCGAATGCACAATGCAAAGACAGAGCTTCATGTAGTGCCCCCGGACAGAAACTGGCCGATGATGCTGTTTCCTGTGTATGCAAAACAGAAAATCACTGGCACGATGACGGCGGAACATGCATTTGTGATGATTTAAGGGCCGATGATGGCAGCGGCTCGTGCGTCTGTGACAGCAAACTTCACAGAATTCAGGATAGCAGTGACAGCTGCGTCTGCGATAATTCGAACGGGTGGTCTGAAATTGATGGCGTCTGTGCCTGTGAACCGGGTTCCCATAAGTCCGATAACGGAAACGGGGTATGTGCATGCGATGCCTCCGCTCACTGGAAGGATAACGGCAGTGGCACTTGCGTCTGTGAAGCAGACAGAGTCTCGAATGGCGATTCCTGTGTTTGTGATGCCGGACAAAATCTCGTCGAAAAAGATGGTTCATGCGTGTGCAATGAAGGATATTATCATTCATCTGCTGGAACATGCGAACCACTGCCTGTCGTCGGCGGAACAATCGTCATGGGAAATTACAAGCGCGAGTCGGATTCTGTAGCCAAGCCGGTTACATGGATTGTTCTGGACAAGGTGGATGACAATTATCTGGTCCTTTCCAAGGATATATTAGATGAGGGTAAATTTTACGATAAACCAACAAAACACAGCTGGTTATGGTCAGATTCCTCGACTAAAAGCTGGTGCAATGTATTTTACAATATGTCTTTTAATGACGAGGAAGCGGCCAGAATTCTTAAAGTGAATCTTGCAACAGAAACAGATTACTATAATTCAAAAGCAAACAATCCCTGTAATGAATATAATATGTGTATAAATGGTACCTGCGAGACCTGTTCGGCGACAGAACATTGTTCCTGCGACCAAGTAAATGTTTTTATTTTAAGTGTGTATGAAGCTGTTAAATATTCCAATTACACAAAACTTTCTGACTGTCCAAACGGGTGGTGGGTTCGCGTAATGTATGATAAAACAACGAATGATAAAGGTGGAACCTGGCGTCGATTAAGTTATGTGACGGCTGATGGTAAGGTTACTCACGCAGATACAAGTGAGGATATGAGGGGGCTGCGTCCTGCCATGTGGGTACATTTTGAATAATTGTGTGTCGTCTATTTCATCGATTTGCTAAAAGTTTATACAAATATCGGCCGTATTGGCGAAGCCAATAGGCCGAAAAAGCGAGCCGTATTGGCGAAGCCAATAGGCCGCTGGATGAGATGCAGAGACGCAAATATTTGCGTCTCAAATCGAATCACCGAGGCCGTATCGCCGAAGGCGAGAGGCCGAGCCATACCCCAAATAATCCCCAAATAATATCAATTTCTCGAACATAACGTACCATCAAGGCTATCAGTCCTCGAATGATATGTTACACGCTGATTATCAGAGCAGTCTTTAGTCGAACACGCATTGTAATTTGATTCTTTTCCACCATTACAGCCATACTCCGATTCTATTACAAGAGATTTACTTGAATCATTATTTGAACCAATCATCAGGTATTTCTGATCTTTTTCATAAAATCCTATGACGATTTCAGCATGGCCATCCCCCGGTTTAATCCATATATCGCCGGGTTTTGCCTTATGAGGATCAGTCTCGAGATGATAACCATCGTTGCCAGCGGTACAGTTAGCTCTGAGTGAAGGAATATAATCGGTCTTAACCGATAACAGTCCTATACTTGGATCTGTTAATATTGCTTCCAGAAAATCAATACAGTGTCTGTCATAGGTTCCGTTTCTATCAAGAGAAAGCCTGCCATTAAGATGGAAATCGTATGTACATAATTTATCCTTCCGATTATATAAAAATGTTTCGGCATAATCGACGGCCTTGCGTCCTTCATACTGATCGCCGGCATCCAGCAGTTTTTCGGTATTGATCCATGTATCTGAAGAAGACAGCAAAGAGGAGGAAATGCGGCTCATAGTTCTGGTCTGCTCCATGACATAGACAATAGAATATGTCGGGATCGTTCCTGCACTTGCACCTGAACTGGTGACGAGTTTCTGAGTTGTCTCATATCTGTCAGACTCATACATGACATAATATCGGTGAACACACACACCATCTACGCAGGAATCGCCCTTTTGACATGCACCATGGCCGCCACAATCATCGGGATCGACAAAATTATTCACATCACATCCATTCGAGAAATCACCATCGGAATCCGAATAATTTTCCGCACAGGCATTGCATGAAGCAAGATGCAGATCGTCAAGCTTCAGGCATTTGGATCCGCAGGAAGTCTCACCCAGTCCGCACTCTCCTTTGCATTCCCCGTTGATGCACTGCTGACCTGCCCCGCAGGCATTTCCACAAGTTCCGCAATGTGCAGGATTATTGTCGGAAAGTCGTATTTCGCAGCCATTGCTGATTTGGGAATCTGCATCACAATAGCCATCTTCACATCTCGTGCAGCTGGCGAGATGAAGTCCACTTAAATCGGTACAAACACCTTTGCAAATCGTTTTAGGTGCGTAACAAGTCTCATCCGAACCCGGAACTGATGAATTCGACGGATCGGATGGATTCTGTTCTTTGTTATTGTCGCCATTATGATTCATATCATCATTCGGCTTGGAAACATCATCCCCTTCGGAGGTGTAATAGTAATTATTATCCTCTGTGCAACCGGCCAAAAGAAAACAGCAAATGGCAAAACAAAAACTAAAATGTTTCATATTACCCCCTCAAAAAAAAGACGTCACTGCGACAATGCAGTAAAAAACTGCAAGAAGTATAGCAATTTTCAGGATGACTGACTAATAAAAATAAATAAAATATTTACAGCTCGTGCAGGACTCTTCCCCACATCGCCAATGGGACCACAATAATGAATCCCTGATTGAAATAATCATAGTTGCCGGTTCCAAAACAAGGCGGGGCAAAGATAAAACCCGCATTTTACAATTCTCTTCATAAAAGTTTTACCATTAAGCGTAAAAAAAACATTTCTAATTCTTCCATACATTTTTAATGATTTCTCTATTCCTGATGTTGTACAAAAATAGTTGACACTTTTTCTGCAGGGATTCTGTAAAAGAGCAGAAGCCGTAGGAGGGCGTCTATGAAGAAAAGAAATCATTATGATCACGAGTTCAAGGTTCAGGCAGTCAAATTGGCGCTTGAAAT
>JAZRWV010000554.1:0-2425 GCA_045599925.1 Myxococcota bacterium | reverse complement strand
CATGTTTTTGAGCTGGCAGCTGTTGCCGTGACTTCCGCAGTTGTCTTTGTCATTGGGATAGCACTTGTTGTTATAGAGGTAGTGGTTTGCTTTGCACTTTTTGATGATGCAGGATCCCTTTTCGCAACTCACTGCTTCACTGTTGGCAAAATCCCTGGGCGCGCATTGGGTATTTCTGCACATGTCGAGGCATTGGGTGCCGACTAATTCAAATCCATCGTTGCAGGTGTGGGGGATGCACTTGTCATCGCATTCTACCTTTGTATTGGGGTACAAAATCGTACAGTCATTGTTGCAGCTGCCGCAGTTCTTGATATCATGCTTTAGGTCGACGCATTGATTGTCACACAGCGATAAATCGCCGCAGCCTTTGCTGCAGGTCGATGATTGCGTCGTTTCATTGAATGTGCAGTAGGGGGTTCCTCCTGAACATGTCTGTTTGTTTTCTCCGCATCGTTCTTTTGTATCTGCTTCGCAGGGCGCTAGTCCGTCGGAGCCTGTTCGATGATAATACTTATTGCATTTTTCGACACGGCATTTGACTTCTGGGGTGCAAGATACCCCGGCTCCATCTTTAGGGACTCCTGCCAATTCCGTGCAGTTCATGCCGCTTGAGCCGCATTCTGTATAGGTGTCTGTATTGCAGTCGGTTTTTGACGCATTAAAATGATAGCCTACTTTGCAGCCCTCAACATAGCACTCGCCATTTTGACATCCGTAGATCGCGCCTTTGTTGACACCATCCCTGTCATTGCAGTCGATGGCTGATTTGCCGCATGCAGCGGCCGTATCCCGCGCACATGGGACAAAACGGTCTCCTACCTGGGTGTTGTAGATATGGTAGCCTTCTTTGCACACTTCCGCTTCGCAATGGTTGTCGTCATTGCATGTTCCCTTTTCCCATCCTTCCAGCTGATGGCAGTCTATGTGGCCGCAGCTGGAATCGTCATCGGCCTCGCACGCAGTGTTTGTCTCGTTAGGGTGATACTGCTTGTCACAGTCGACCACCAGACAGGTATCATTGATGCAGGCATGGCGAGATGAGTGTTCAATCGCGCAGCGACACTCGCTGTAGCCACAGATATAGCGCGAATCTTCAAGCATCATACAAGCCGTGTCGTTGGGACAGATTCCGGATTTCAGCGCAGTAGCCGCTGTTTTGCATCGAGCGTTCGTTATTGGAAAACAGTTCTCGATTTCGTTATTCGGACACTCAAGGGCACATCGAATGACTTTGGAACCGCCTTCTTCGTCGTGAGGATTCATGTCCGGTTCATCTTCGCTGGGCTCATCGATATCCGGCTCATCTTCGCTGGGCTCATCGATGTCCGGTTCATCCTCGCTGGGCTCATCGGTATCCGGTTCGTCGGCATTCGATTGATTCGCTTCAGATGTGTCTCTTACTTCGATGTAGATTAATTCTCCATTCGCTTTATCGCCAGGACATTTAATCAGTCGGTTTGTTTCATTTCCCGCTTCATCCTGTTCGACCACGACGAATTTGTCATACAGCGATGAATCCCACTGGCATCCCCCAAGTGCGGCTGCCGTAAAGAGCAGTGATGCGAATGCGATTTTTTGATAAGACGCCATAATGAACCTCTTGGATATGCAAAACGAGCTCAAATTGCCAGCCCACGTAACGCTTATCAGTATACCAAAAAATTCCCCCTTTGGCTCATTTTTATGAGAAAATGAGGAAATTATGGTGGCTATTGTATTGATTCACTATAGTCATTTGACTCACAAGGATAGTTGCACCCATTCCACCAACAATACCGACGGCAAATACCTAATTTATTATCTTTGTTGCAATGCATATTCTCTGTATATTCGTTACAGAAATTAACATAGTAAGCATTAGTATTAGCCACTTGTGTATATGAAGACTGATAACTTGAACTGCAAAATGAACCATTTAATTTTAATTTACAAAAGTCATTTCCATAACATTTATCACCATCTTTGCCACAATTTTCACCAGTGATTTGTTTGCACTCATTATGGCTTAAATAGTAACCATATTTGCAAGATTTTATGATATGAGCGCTTTCATCGCAAATAGCGTGTTCTGGACATTTAAACCTGCAAGAATAACCATTATCACTTTCTACTTTCTCAAATAAAGGATCGCATTCAATTTTACATTTTCCATTTACACAGTCTTTAATAGGCATGTTATTGCCATCTGAAACACAGTTTTTGCCATGTTCGCCACAATTATTTAATGAATCTGTTTCACAAATGTTGGCATATAAATGATACCCTTGGGAACATTCTTCTGCAATACAAACACCCGAACGGCATTTGGGGTTTGTGCTCCCTTCTAGATTGCACTTTTTGGGTTTGCCATTACTATCTTTTCCACAATTATTAACATCTTCTTTCTCACATGAATTATTATTTAAATAATATCCATCTCTAC
>JAZRWV010000553.1:0-1325 GCA_045599925.1 Myxococcota bacterium | reverse complement strand
AAAATAATGACAAAAATGGGTTGGATTCGTGGATGCGGTGTTGCGATGGCTTTTGTTTTGATGACGTCGTGCGCATCTCAGAAAGTGGAAGAACCAAAGACCGCTGCAGATGAAGCAGCAGATGCCGCAGTTCAGGAAACTGCAGTCGAAGCAGCCAAGCCCGTTGCCGGTACCGATGGCGATAAGTATATCTCTTATGAGCTGAGAACCGGCGAGGAATCGATCGTCTATTTTACACGCGATCTTTCTACAGAAGGACTTTTGAAGATTTATGACAAAATTGCGGATCGATTTGATGGCAAAGTCGCAATAAAACTTCATACCGGCGAAAAAGATGGTCCAAATATTATTCCTCGTGAATGGGTGAAAGGCCTTGTCGCAGGACGTCTCCCCGAGGCCACGATCGTCGAGACAAATACGTATTATGCTGGTGATCGGGATACAACAGAGAAGCACCTCGATACGATTAAACACAATGGCTGGGATTTTTGCCCGGTTGACATTACGGATGCCGATGGAACGGCTATGCTTCCGATTAAAAACGGCAAATGGTTTACGGAAATGTCCGTTGGCAAGACGCTGACAAATTACGATTCACTCGTCGTTTTGACGCATTTTAAAGGCCACACAATGGGCGGCTTTGGCGGATCAAACAAGAATATCGGCATTGGGTGTGCGGATGGTCAGGTCGGCAAAAAAATGATTCACGCCGGCGATACCGGCGCTCAGTGGGGCATTACCGCTGAAGAATTCATGGAACGCATGACGGAATCGACAAAATCCGTGACCGATCATTTTGATCAGAAAATCGCTTATATCAACGTTATGCGAAATATGTCTGTTTCGTGTGACTGCGAAGGTACTGCTGCTCAGCCCGTCGTAACGCCCAACATCGGCATCGTCGCATCTATTGATATTCTCGCTGCAGATCAGGCTTCCATTGATCTCGTCTATTCGATGACGGATGAACAGAAAAAACACTTTGTCGAACGCGTTGAATCGAGACACGGCCTTCGCCAGCTCTCGTACATGAAAGAACTCGGCATGGGCAATGATCGCTATAAACTCATCGATCTCGATAACGGCGAAGTTGAGATTACAGCTGCAGATGCCGTTAAGGATGTCGTGCCGTTTGCTAATTAGCGGATGGGGAAGACCGCCAAAGGCGGTGCAGTGCTAAATAAATTAAACGCCGCGTATCCATTTGGATAGCGGCGTTTTTCGTGCCGTATTGCCTACAGCAAAAGGCACGAATGCGAGTCGTAGAAACGGCGTTTCAAGACTCGCGAATGATTACTCAAGAACGACTGGCTCGAACGTCAGAA
>JAZRWV010000552.1:0-14607 GCA_045599925.1 Myxococcota bacterium | reverse complement strand
TGCAACGAGTGCTAGCGTGAGTATAACGGCCCAATATCCCTCCGATTTCCAATCGAATTGCAGAATTGTGCCGATGTAGGATCTGAGTGTGACGACGATAAAAAGTGCCGCAATTGTACATGCCGTGATGGATAATGAGCGGCATGTCGTCATTTTAAAGGAGAGTGGAACATTCTGACTCTCAAATGAATGATCCACCAGCTTTTGAAAACCAAAGATCCCGACTGCACACAAGACCAAAAGAGCAATGGGAATACTCATAATGTGTTCGCCATGCGGGCCGTATGATACGCCAATGAAAAGGCCTAATGCTCCGGGGGAGACAAAAATACCGAGTGGGCCGCTTTGGGTTCCACTCGCGTTGAGAACATCGATTCCTCCACCCATGTGGAACATGGCATTTCCGATTCCTGCAATGACTGCGGCAACGAAAATGGCATCTGTGTGGTGGATTCCTCCTGCCAGAATCCCGCAAATCACCAAAATACAGCCAATACAAGCAATAAGGGCATTTTTATTGATGCGATCTGCAAAGACACCAATTGGCATTTGCATGGCGAATGCAAAAAAATTGTAAAGAATGAGCGCTATAAAGCCATCCGGTGATGGCCAGAATCGACTTGTAACAAGACAGCCACACGCCAGATCCACGCAAAAATGTGATGCAGAATAAATGGCAAGACGGCTGGAAAAATAGCGTCCTATGGGTTCTGGCATATCAATGTGTGGTTTGAAATCGGAAATTCTGGGTGAAGTTAGTTGCGTTCAATCTTGAAAAAATGACCTAAATCCAGGTTCACTTGGTGGATTGTTTCGAACCATTTTTGCGATTGAGAAATGCAATCAAACCTGTTGTCGTGATGGCAAGCAGTGCAAATAGTATGGCCAGCAAACTCCAATGAGTTTCTTGAGTTTTGGGTAAGGCTCGACACTCATTATCAATATAGCAGTTTGAGAAAGACTGACATAAATACTCACAACCACGATTGACAACATCTGGTTCTGATATACCAGCTGTAAGGCAGGTTTTTCCACATTCTGATGTTAGAATGTTGTCGTGACAGGTCGATTCACATTCAGCGCGTTGTGTTTCATCTTCAACCTGTGTGCAGTCAACAGATTGAATGACAAAATTTGCTCGACATTCATCATCATCACACAGGGCCTCTTGTTCTGTGCAATAGGTTTTGCAATAGTCGAGAACATTGACGCCAAAGGGAAACTTGTTGTCTCCTTCCAGATCATTGACTTTGTAGTTAAAAATTTTGAATTCCGGGTCATTGAGAAATGGCTCAGACCAGAATCCGCCAAATCGTTGTTCATGAATCGACTGGTTTGAATTGTAGCTGCATACAGAAGATGCTTTGCAATAGGTAAGGCATTCATCCGGTGTAAAACCTGATGGATAGATTGTGTCACAGTATGTATGTCCAGATGAACAGGAAGGTCCGGCGTCTGCCAGACAGACATTGTTGATGAGTAAAATACCAGCAATGAACAAACATTTTATCGTGATTAAATAATGATTCAAACCATACCTCCAAGCATACAATGATTGCTGTGGTGCATTGTATTTCTGCTATTAACTAACACATCTATATTCGACATTAAAGACCGTTTGTGCCATCTTTAACGTTTGAACAGGTTTTGGTGTACTGATTTCCCAAATTCGGAGCTTTTGAAAATTGCGAGTCATTCATCCCATTCCACCTCTCTTTGATAATCAATGTACGAATCTGATCCTTGGTAGTTTCCCGTCTGTGAAGTCTCGTGAAATGGCCTTTTTTTATGGGCATCCGCAAAATCGTTTCTGGAAGGTTATGGCTTTTCTGTTTCATGCACCTGTTCCCGATACGACTGATGAGAAAAAAAAATTGCTCCTTGAAAAACATATCGCCATTTGGGATGTCATTGCTTCCTGTGAAATTGCAGGATCTTCAGACAGTTCAATTCGTAATGTGGCACCCAATGATTTGACCGTTATTCTTGAACACGCTCCGATTCAAAACATCTGGCTCAATGGAAAAACTGCAGAAAAGTACTACATCCGATATCAGGAACCAAAGATTCATCGGTCTGCAAAGGTTCTCCCTTCGACAAGTCCCGCAAATGCTGCATGGAATTTAGATCGTCTTGTCGAGGCATGGACTGCTATTTTAATGTGAAATGAGCAATGTGCAATGTGCAATTTACGATGCGGCGTAGCATGCTGGAATGGGATTATTTCGTTTCGCATGCAACGCCATAGCATGCAAAGCCGAATAAAATGCATTTAGGATTCTATTTGATAGGGAATATCAATTTGAATATAATCCCCCTGTTTTCCGTGGATATGCTCTCCGGTTTTATCTGATTTTGAAGGAAATTATTATGGACCCAAAAGAAAATATGTCGTGTTGCTGCTGTTCCTCTGAAGCCTCCAGCTCTAATGCTTCATCAAATTCTGAACAGGCTCAGAAAAATGAGCAGGAATTCGTCGAAATGGTGGCCTTGCTTACACCAAATGGACAGCTCGTTCTCAATAATCAGCCACTTCCTGTTCAGCAGGTTTCCCCTGAACAGTTCATGGTGAATGGGGTTTTGCTCAAGGGAAAAAGAAAATTCAATGATCAGCTCGTTCTTCAGATTCCTAAAAATGCTGTCGTCAATGGCATGATCAATTTCGCGATGCTCGCCAATACGGTGCAAAATCCAATGAATGGAATGAATCCTGCCATGAATGGAATGAATAATGGGCAGATGATTGGCCAGCTTATGCCGAATGGCCAGCTCATGATGAATGGACAGGTGATGATGATTCAGCAAATGTCTCCCAATCAGTTCATCGTCAATGGTCAGATCATGAATGGCCAGCTGATGCCAAATAATCAGATTATGCTTCAAATGCCAAATGCTATGATGAATAACGGCATGATGAATAACGGCATGAATCCGATGATGAATGCTGGGGTAACAAACCAGATGGTTGGTCAGCTTATGCCGAATGGTCAGCTGATGCTCAATGGGCAGATGATGAATTTCCAGCAAATGCCGAATGGTCAGATCATGGTGAATGGGCAGATCATGAATGGTCAGGTGCTTCCAACAGGCCAGGTTATCATCATGCAGCCTGTGAATAACGGCATGATGAACAATAACGGCATGATGAACAATATGAATGGTGCAGTTAAAACGATGACTGGTCAGATAATGCCGAATGGCCAGTTGATGCTCAATGGACAGATGCTGAGCATTGCTCAGGTCGGTCCTAATCAATTCATGGTGAATGGTCAGCCGATGACAGGTCAGCTTATGCCTGGTGGACAGATTACGCTTCAGTCGCAGTCAGCTGCACTTCCGAAAGGCGAACTCGTGGGAATGCTGATGTCGGACGGACGTTTCATGTTTAACGGCGAAACGATGACTGTAAAAAATCTTTTTGATGGCAGACTGATGGTTAATGGCGAAATCGTAAAGGGTGAAATTCGCGGCAATCAGGTTATTATTCACAATACGTGATGATTTGAGGGCGCAGCTTTCGCGGCTTGGGCCGCGATACGCGCGCCTGTTTCGGCTTTTGCTTCGCAATACGCCTCCACACCTCGCTTGCAACATCGTTGCCGATGTCGCCACGCGAGGTTTTCTTTTTTTCAAAATAGATAAAAATGTTTTGACAGACTCCTTCAACATGCGTATAAGGCCGCTTCGTTGAAACGCTCTGTTGAGCGTGGAGGCAATCTTCCGAGATCGTTTAATGGTAGGACGACGGGTTCTGACCCCGTTAATCTAGGTTCGAATCCTGGTCTCGGAATTGAGTTCACCGACGGACTTATGATTGCTCTGTTTCAACGCCTTAATCCGAGATCGTTTAATGGTAGGACGACGGGTTCTGACCCCGTTAATCTAGGTTCGAATCCTGGTCTCGGAATGTTATGGCGGGTTCGTCTAGCGGTTAGGACGCTGGCCTCTCACGTCGGTAACACGGGTCCGAATCCCGTACCCGCTGCTGAAATCGGCTCTCCTTAGAGAGTCGATTTTTTTTTGCCTTTTTTACCCTCAACTTTAAGGCTATAAAATTATGCTTTCATCTGACGTCAATGCTTTTCGCTGGAATGATTCTTTATGCTGTCTCGAAATCCTTGATCAGCTGGCTCTGCCTGATGTTGAGCGTTTTGTCGTACTTCATGATGTCAGGGAAACTGCGGATGCTATTACAACGATGCTCGTTCGTGGGGCTCCGGCAATCGGCATTACCGCTGCTTTCGGCATTTTTTATTCCGCTCGTTGCCACTGGAAATCAGATAATTGTCTCGAAAAAATTCAAGCCGACTGCAATCTGCTCGCCAGTACCCGTCCAACTGCTGTCAACCTGTTTTGGGCTCTTGAACGCATGATGAATACGGTTCGTGCACATCTTCAGGATGAAACTCCGGATGAAATCCTTAAAGAAGCCCATAGAATTTGGACAGAAGATATCGAGATGAATTTTGCAATGGCCGAGCATGGGGCTAAAGCCATTGGAAATATCCGTAACATCTTAACTCATTGTAATGCCGGGGCACTCGCGACTGGCGGACTCGGTACTGCTCTGGGTGTGATTAGAGCAATTGATGCTCATGTGCGCGAAAACGGAAAATCACTGCATGTCTGGGTCGATGAAACAAGACCTTATCTTCAGGGCGCTCGGCTGACGAGCTGGGAACTCATGAAAGACCATATCGACTGCACTCTGATTACTGATAATATGTCCGCATACCTGATGAAACAGGGACTCGTCGATGCCATCGTCGTTGGGGCTGACAGAATCGCTGCCAATCACGACTTTGCTAATAAAATTGGCACTTATGCACTTGCCGTACTCGCGAATTACCACCATATTCCCTTTTATGTCGCCGCTCCTATGTCGACTTTTGATCCCAATATCAAAACAGGAAGTGATATTGTCATTGAAGAGCGTTCCGCAAACGAAGTCGTCTATGTCAAAGGTCAGCGCATAGCTCCAGAGAATGTCAAGGTGCGACATCCTGCTTTCGATGTGACACCTCATGAACTCGTCACTGGCATTATCACACCAAATGGTGTGATTTAACCGCATCTATACATAAAATCGTTTGGCAAGGCGGCTGCAACCGCTGATTTGCGTAACTCCATAGATACAGGCAAGCCGTATTTGAATTCAGGTTGGAATCACAAATACGGCTTTCAAATGTTTAAGATGATAGTGTGTAACTCACTATTTGATGAGACGTTTTAAGAGTGCTGTTACACCAATGGTTGTCGCGGTAGCTGCGGCAGAAATAACAATGGCTTTTGCCACTTCTTTGGCCATTTCCATGCATTCTGAATGGAAGTGTTCTCGCCAGCAGCAGCCATCACAGTCGCAGTCACACTCATCACAGCAGCAGTGATGACAATGACAGCAATGACAGCAATGACAGCAACAGTCGTCATCATACCACTCATCATCGTCGTCATCTTCATCGTCGCAATCGCAATCGCAGGCTTCATGTTCACAGCAATGACAGTCACAACAGCAGCCATCTTCATGACAGTGGCATTCTTTGCCTTCCTGACATCCGCATTTGCAGTCTTTGCTGCATCCGCAGCCACATGAACATTTCTCTTCTTCTTCCTGTTTCACTTCGTTGGTTTCATTCATGTTCTCGTCACTCATGGCATTCTCCTTTTTGAATGGGGGTAAAATCGCAATACTGCTAGCTTTTTTACAATAACCAGTTTTGACAACAACTTCAAGCATATCATTCCATATGGTGAACAGGGGGGGACTATTCCAGACGCTGATAAATAAAAAAGACCGCTCAAATGAAAAGTGCCGGTCATTTTTCCCGCGCGCCGAAGGCGCGCGGGTGAATACCCCCAAACAAGGCATAATTGCGCAATCGATAAAATGAAGCTAGATCAGAGAAGTATAATGCTGGACGTATTATGCATTATAAAACAAGGGCTTGGATAGAATGGATAATATTGAAGACAACAAACTAGGGCAGTATTTTTCGGCACCCAAATTGCTCAGATTTGCACTTCCAAACATTCTCATGCTCATCTTTACTTCGATTTATGTCATAGTGGATGGCTTTTTTACGGCACGACTTGTCAACACAATGGCTGTCGGAAGTTTGAATATCGTCTACCCGGTTATCAGCTTTTATTTTGCGATTGCGTACATGTTTGCCACTGGCGGAAGTGCAGTCGTTGCAAGGCAGATGGGGCAGAACAGACCTGAAGAGGCTCGTCAGAACTTCACTTTTATTACACTTGTGATGAGTGGTTTGAGTATCGCAATTGCGATTGCAGGGCTTATTTTTCTCGAACCATTGATGACATGGCTTGGCGCAAGCGAACTTCAGTTTGAACAATGCTGCGATTATGGGCGCATTATCTTCTTGTTTGCGCCCATGTGTTGTTTGGAATGTCTGTTTCAGATCTTTTTTGTCACGGCGGGACATCCGGGAACAGGGCTTGTTGTGACCCTCATCGCAGGCATTGCAAATATGGTGTTTGACTATGTCTTTATGGGGCCGTTGCAGATGGGAATTGCCGGCGCAGCCTGGGCAACTGTGATTGGATATTGCATCGTTGCCTTGGCTGGTGCTGTTTTCTTTTGGGTTAAAAAGAAAGAGCCACTGCATTTTTCAAAGCCAAAGCTTCGCCCCAAAATTCTTGCTACAGCCTGTTTGAATGGATCATCCGAAATGGTGACAAACCTCGCCATTTGTCTGACGACGTTTTTGTTTAATTATTATTTTATGCAGTTTTATGCAGAAAATGGTGTGTCTGCAATTTCGATTGTTCAGTACATCCAGTTTATTTTTAATGCGATAATTTTTGGTTATGGTTCGGGGGTTGCCCCTGTCATCAGTTACAAATACGGACATCGCGATCTTGGCGAATTGCAAACAATCATCCGAAACAGTCTGATTTTTATCATCGTTGCATCGGTTGGGGCTTATGTGCTTTCGATGCTGAGCATCGATGAAATGCTGCTGCTGTTTGTGGACAGAACCGATCCGGTCTTTGACATTTCAAAAGATGGCTTTACGTATTTTTCCCCATGTCTGGTGTTTATGGGGCTGAGCATATTTGCATCGTCGATGTTTACTGCACTTTCGGATGGAAAAACATCAGCAATCATTTCATTTGGTCGAACACTGGTATTTTTGAGTCTTGCGATTGTTATCATGTCGGAAGTGTTCGGAAAATATGGGGCCTGGGGGGCAATGTCTGTCGCAGAATTTCTGGGAATGTTTGTCGCAATTGTGTATTTGATTCGCTACCACAGGGAAATTACGGGCAGGACGGGACTTTTTTCTGAAGAAAGGTTGCGCGGCGTATTGCCGTCAAAGCAATAGCCGCGCACGCCGGCTGTATTGCCGCAAAGGCAATAGGCCGGCCCTCAAAAAAAAGCACTGAAATTGTGCATCACGAATGACTTGTCAAAGTGCGGTCTTATCGCTAGAAAGACGCGCCCTAAAAAATAGATGCGGGCCAGGAGGATTTATGTCAAAACGCCATCGGCTTCAGAATTACATATTGCAGAGATTTGAAATTAACTTTGATGACATCAGCTCAAGAGGATGGGGGCGCGGTCATTTTTATGATGAGCAGGGCAGGATCATTGAAGTTGAAGCGAGGGGGACGATTCCGGGGGATACGGCCATCGTTGAGGGGCGCAGAATTGAAGATTCACGGCTGCAGTGTGTGCTCATTGAGATGAAGCACCAGACTTATCCAAGAATTCCGCTGGATTGTCCACACGCCTGTGTGCGCTGCAATAAAGATACGGGATGTGGCGGATGCACGCTTCGCGAATGTTCTTACGAAACTCAGTGCAGTCTCAAGCAGGGCATTCTGGAAAGGTTGTTGCGGGCCCAGGGGGTTATGACGCCGGTTTCTCCGATTTTGCCTTGTCTGAGCCAGAATTATTACCGAAATAAAATGGAACTTTCGTTTGGACCGGACGGCGCAAACGAACTCGGTGTCGGGCTGCATCCATCCGGGTTTAAGCACGAAGTCATCTCAATGCAGTGGTGTGATATGATTTCACCAATTTTGCCGGAACTTGCGCAAAAGACCATTGCATGGGCTAGAGAACTCGGCGTCGAATATTTCGTTTTTCATACAAATTCCGGCTTTTTAAGACTTTTGACGCTTCGTGAAGGCAAGCGAACCGGCACTTCGATGCTCATCCTGACGACTTCGGGTGAACAGGATGTCAAAGTCAAATCCGGAATAATGAAGGCGGAAGATGTCATTGAGCATTTCGCTGAGAATGTTCTTCGACAGCTGAGTCGTACGGTGGATACATTTTACTGGACGGCTGTGACGACTCAGAAAGGACATCAGACAAAGATGGAAGATCATCTTATCTTTGGTCCTGCGGTTTTGAAGGAAAAAATGCTGATGCCTGATGAAGCACATGCATTGAGTTACGAAGTTTTGCCTAGAGCATTTTTTCAGCCCAATACGATTCAGGCTGAAAGGCTTTATCAAGTCGTTCTCAATCATGCGGCACCTTTTATGACGCCGGAAATGTCGATGCTCGATTTGTATTGCGGAACTGGTACGATTGCTCTGAGTTTTGCTCGATATGGCCATAAAGCCATCGCGATTGATATCGAAAAACAGGCTATTGAAAATGCCAGAGAAAATGCCAGAATCAATGGGCTGGAAGGGCAGATTGAATTTTATGCCGGTGATACGGCTGAAATTCTTAAGGAACTGCTCGATAATCATGCGAACTTTTCAGACTATCTGCTTGTCGTTGATCCGCCTCGAAGAGGTCTGTTGCCGACGGCATATCGTCAGATTATGCGAATTCAACTTAAAACCATTATTTACGTGTCGTGCAATCCGGAATCTTTGGCGGCTGACTTGAAGAAATTTGAAGAAGATGGATACGATGTTATTTCTATTCAGCCTGTAGATATGTTGCCTCAAACGGCACATCTCGAAACGGTTGCGACCCTTCGCCGACGGGAATAATGCCGTTTTTTCGTGTAGTTGTGTTAAAATAGTGCTAGAAACTATTGGTCCGTTTTGGGGGACTGATAGTAAAAATTAAAAAAACACATGAATTTGAGTGTTTGTCAATGATGGAAAGCAAATTTATCCCTACACTACAGGTTGGTAACGGGTATACCTACCTCAAACTTAAAGGCATCCTTGATGAGGACAACCTTCTGGCAAATCTTTTGTCACAGATACAGGGGCGTCTTCTTCTCATCGATATGGCCGAGATAGAGCGAATCAATTCGTGTGGTGTGCGAGATTGGGTGAATTGGATCAATCAGATTCAGGCGTTGGGGATTGCTGTTATTTTGCTTCGATGTTCACCTGTGGTCGTTTCGCAGGCAAATATGGTTGCAAATTTTGCTGCAGATGCATTTATCCATAGCTTTTATGCGCCCTATGTTCATCCTGACACAGGTGAAGAACAGAGTGTCTTGCTTTTTACCGAGGATATTCGACAAAATCTGCCGATTCGTGCGCCTAAAATTTTTAATGAAAATGGCGAAGAACTGGAGTTTGATGAATTTGAGGAATCGTATTTTGCTTTTATTAATGATTCCAGAATTATGAATTATCAGATTTCTCCGGATGTTCAGGCTGTTGTGCAGTATTTCCTTCCGGAAGCAGCATCGCGTCAGCCTGTGGTCGCTCAACGCCAGCAGCCTGCCGTATCAGCATATGCTTCGCAGGCTCAGATGCCTCGCCAGAGCATGAATATGCAGGGCTATGGTCAGCCGCAACAGGGCTATGGTCAGCCGCAACAGGGCTATGGTCAGCCGCAACAGGGTTATGGTCAGCCGCAACAGGGTTATGGTCAGCCGCAACAGGGCTATGGGCAGCAGGCTCCATATGCCGGTGCGATGGGCCCTGTGAACAACAATATCCAATCTGGCGCGCCTCGTCCGACGGGGTATGGACAGGCTTATCAAAATAATGCTGGATATGGTGCCTCAAATCCGCCCTCAATGCTTCAGCCGGCACAGCCGGTGCGGCATGAACAGCCTCCCATTCCTTCTTCCAGTGGCTATCAGCAAATTCCAAGTGCATTGCCTAAACAGCCTAATCGCGGGCCTGTTTCCATGAATAATAGTGCCTTCTCGGAATCAACATCGCCAATCCCGCCTCAGGCCACTTCTGCAATGGAATCAGGTCCATCTGGAATGAGTGAGCCGAAACCCGCCCCTCAGCCTGTTTCTTCTCTCGCAATTCAGTCAATGGCAAGAATGATGCCCGTTTCAAAGCCTGATGTACCTCCTCCTTCGCAACCGGCTCCAGATTCAAATGCTTTTCCTGTTCAAAACAGTTATGCACTTCAGGACTCAAAGACAAACAAACAAAAACTTATTATCGTTATTGCTGGTGCTGTCGTCATCGTTTTGATCATCGTTCTCGTCGTTTTGATTGCGGTGGGATAAGGGACTCTTTTGTCCATAATGATAATTCAGCCCCGCCTTTTCTGCGGGGCTTGCCTGTTTTACAAGCTCATCTCTTCCTTTCATATCAAGGTACTGTTCCATAATGGCCACTAAAAAGATCCGCTGCTCCTTCTGCGGCAAAGAGGAAAAGGATATCCATAAACTCGTCTTTCGTAAAGATTCGCCCAATGAAGGCGTCTGTATCTGCGATGAATGCACTATGAAATGCATGGGCATGCTGATGCAGGAAAGGGAAAATCAGGCCGCAGAAAAAGAAGTTACTGTGTCTGCAGCTGATATGCGCCCTTCTAAAATTAAAGGCTTCCTCGATGATCATATCATTGGACAGGACAGAGCCAAGGTGGCTATGAGCGTCGCCATCTATAATCACTATAAACGCATTGAAAATATTCACCTCGATCAGAATGACGATGTGCGCCTCACCAAAGGCAATATCCTGATGATGGGGCCCACTGGTTGCGGAAAAACCCTCATCGCTCAAAGTATTGCAAAACTCCTCAATGTTCCGTTTACTGTGGCCGATGCAACAACTCTTACGGAAGCTGGTTATGTCGGCGAAGATGTCGAAAATATCATCAAAAATCTTTGGATCGCCTCCGGTAAAAATATCGAACGCACCTCAAAAGGTATCGTTTGCATCGACGAAATCGACAAAATCGCAACTCGCGGTGACAAAGGGCGCGATGTCGGTGGTGAGGGCGTTCAGCAGGCTCTGCTCAAAATGATCGAGTCCGGATCCGTCACATTTACTCCTGATAGCGCTAAAAATCGCCCTCAGCAGGACGTCATTCAGGTCGATACCACTAACATTCTCTTTATCTTTTCCGGCGCTTTTAACAATATCGGCAGTATCGTTCAGAATCGTATCGGCGTCAGCGGCCTCGGATTTCATAGCGATCCTTCGAAAAAAACAACCGATAACGATATGGAACTTCGTCGACAGGTCGAAACCATCGACGTTATTAAATATGGCCTTATCCCTGAATTTATGGGCCGTATTCCCGTCATCGTTACACTCGATGAACTCGACGAAAATGCTCTGCTCGAAATCATGTGGAAGCCCAAAAACAGCATCCTGCGACAGTATGAACGCCTGTTCGAAATCGGAAACGTCAAACTTGTCGTGACCGAGGATGCCCGAAAAGCCATCGTTCACGAAGCCATTCGCCGTAAAAGCGGCGCTCGCGGACTTCGCTCTATCATCGAAGAAGTCATGCTCGATGTCATGTACGAAGTTCCTTCCATGGATAATGTTTCCGAAGTGACCATTGATGAAGGGGTCGTCCTTAAACAGCACGACCCAATCCTTAAATTCTATCAGAGTGCTTCGTAATCTCTCTTTAATCGCATCAAATTCCAGCTCGAAATGACTTTTTCGGGCTGGCTTTTTATTAGGTATATTATGGCAAAATTTCGTTGTGGCTTTGTCGCCCTCGTTGGTCGAACAAATGCCGGAAAATCCACACTCGTCAATGCTTTAACGGGCGAACGGGTCAGCATTACAAGTGCTAAGGCTCAGACAACTCGCGATAAAATTCGCGGTATCGTCAATAGACATACATCTCAAATCATTTTCATCGATACACCGGGACTTCACCTCTGGCTCAAAAGAACGCTCAATCAGGTCATGATTCAGAATGCACTTTCGACACTCGGTGATGCTGATTGCGTGCTCATGCTTGTCGATGCTGCGCATGCTTTAACTCCGCAGGGCGAAATCGAAGAAATTGAACAAAACCTCATCGATGCCCTCAAAAAAGCAAAACGTCCCGCAGTACTCGCTATTAATAAACTTGACCTCCTCAAGGATCCATCAGCTCTTTTGCCCATTATCTCGGCTTACAGCAATGCTTATCCATTCGATGAAGTCGTCGCTGTAAGCGCCAGAAAGAAAAAGGAGTTCGATACTCTCCTCGATGCTCTCGAAAAGTATCTTCCTGCACAGCCCGCTTTCTATTCCAAAGAATATTATACCGATCAGTCTGAACGTTTCCTCGCATCTGAAACCATCCGCGAAGTCATTTATCGCCAGATGAGTAAGGAACTTCCTTATTCTTCCGCTGTCGAAATCGATGACTTTAAGTCGATGCGCGATCAGGGAAAAATCGATATCAAAGCAACGATTTATGTCGAACGCGAAAGCCAGAAAGCTATCTTTGTCGGAAAAAAAGGTGCTTCTATCAAACAACTTGGTATAGACGCCCGTTCAAAACTTGCCGAAGTGCTCGATGCCAATGTTCACCTCGAACTCGTCGTCAAAGTTCGCGAAGACTGGAGCGAAAATCCAAAGGATTTGAAGAGCTTCGGTTATATCGAAGAGAAGTAATATGAAAGAAAGACTTCCCATTGTGGCCCTTGTCGGGCGTCCAAACGTCGGAAAATCCCGTCTTTTCAACCGTTTCGTGCGTACCCGGAAGGCGATTGTTGAAAACACTCCGGGCGTCACGCGAGATCGAAATTACGGAACTGCTCACTGGGATGAGTGCAAGTTCACTGTCATCGATACCGGCGGTTTTGAACCCGAATCAACCGATGTTCTTCTCGAACAAATGCGCGTTCAGGCTCAACTTGCGGTTGAAGAAGCCGATGTCATTTTGTTTGTCGTCGATGCGCGCGCCGGCGTTTTGCCCGCCGACCTTCAGATCGCTGATATTCTTCGCCGATCCAATAAACGCATCATTGTCGTCGTCAATAAAATTGATCAGCCAAAACTCCTCGACCTCGCCTATGAATTTTACGAACTCGCGTTCGATGAAATGCAGGCTGTTTCGGCTGAACATGGCCTCAATTTCTTCGACCTCGTCGAAATGGTCATTCGTGACTTCCCTAAAAATGATGTCGAAAAAGATCGCAGAGCAAAATTCGAAATCGATAACGATTTCGGCGAATTTACTGAAGAGTATGCTGAAGAATTCGGATATTATCCAAAAGGATATGAACCTGACGAAGATTCTGAATCCGGTGAAGATGCGGAATACGACGATGAATCAGAATACGACGATGAATCAGAATATGATGATGAATTGCTGTTCGATGACGAATCCGATGAAAATGTTGTGGATTTTGATAAAGATTCCGATGAGGACGACAAAACTGTTGTGGATCTTGACAAAATTTCCGATGAAATGGATGAAAGCGCAGATGCTGACATCCCTCAAACGGAGGAAGACAGCGAACTTTACGAAATTCCTTATACGCCGTCGGATGAAAATGCTCTGGCCGAACGCGTCAGTCATGAGACGATTTATGTGGCCGTTCTGGGCAAGCCAAATACTGGAAAATCGACGCTTATCAATCGTCTGCTCGGCTATAAACGTCTTTTGACGGCTGATATTGCCGGCACGACGCGTGACACAATCGACTCGGAACTCGAAGGTCCGGATGGTCAGCAGTATGTGCTCATCGATACGGCCGGTATTCGCCGCAAAAGTGCCGTGAGCCAGCGCATTGAGAAGTTTTCGATTGTGAAGGCTCTGGATGCCGTTGAACGCGCCGATGTCGTGCTGCTCGTCGTCGATGTTCAGACCGGTGTAACCGAACAGGACCTCAAGATTGCTTCTCTTGCGATTGAACGCGGCTGTGCGATTGCGGTTTTGCTCAATAAATGGGATGCCATTGAAAATAAGACCGATAAATCGGCGTCAGATCACATTTCGGCGGCCCGCGAGCGCCTGTCATTTATCGATCACGTGCCCGTGTTCACGATTAGTGCCTTGACGGGACAGCGAACACACAAAATCCTCGATATCGCGAAAAAGCTTTATACAACGGCGAGTTCCCGCGTGCCGACAGGCGAGCTGAACCGCGTTTTCAGACGCATCCAGGAGCAGCATAATCCGCCGACGGTCGGCAGCCGCAACCTCAAGTTCTATTTCGCGCAGCAGGTTGCGATTCGTCCGCCGACGTTCGTGCTGCAGTGCAACGCCCCAGAAATCGTGCCGATGGATTACAAACGCTATCTGATGAATCAGATTCGCGCTTATTATGGCTTTGAAGGCACGCCGATTAAGGTGCTTTTCAAGAAGCCTGCCGGCCGCAGAAAATGGGAAAAACGCGGCAAGTAGCTGGCGATTTTTGTTTGGAAGCCGCTGTTCGCATGCGCGAATAAGCGGCTTTTTTCGGCACTATGCCCTTCGGGCATACGCGCCTTTGGCCGCCGCTA
>JAZRWV010000551.1:0-3840 GCA_045599925.1 Myxococcota bacterium | reverse complement strand
CTTTTCGATGGAATTCGGAATAACGAGTTTTTGGGCGTCATCCGCATCGGAAGTATTTTTTTCATCGAGGATGTATCGAAGAACGAGATTGAGAAAGAGTGGATTTCCTCTGGAAAGCTGCATGCACTGATTTGCCATGGGCCGCTGCATTTTGACGGAGTTTTCGATAATGGCAGCACAGTCTTTTTTGTTGAGCCATGCAAGTTTCATTTCGCGATACTGGACGTGATCGAGTCGATTGAGTCGTTCGAGGAGCATCTGTAATTCGCGATTATCGGCGAGAGCCTGAGTTCTGTAAGTTCCGACGAGGAAGAAAGGTCTGTGTTTTGAAACGGCAGAAAGTGCGAGTTTCCAGAGCAGATTGAGGCTGTCGATATCAGCCCAGTGGATATTTTCAACCGTAAACATGACGGGAGTCATGTTCGTAAGGAGCTCGAAGAATTCTTCGATTCTGAGTTCAGCCTGGTCACGTTCATCGCCGGCCTGACCGAATTTCCCGACGATAAAGTGCGTCATAAAAGTGACGAGATACCCGTCATTGATGCCATATTTTGCGAGGGCATTTTTGATTTCGAGCTGAGCGTCTGAAGCGTCATCGGAGCGAACCCCGAGGAAGACTTTGAGGGCGTGTCGAATCGAAGAGTATGAAAGGTAGCTCTGAGGCAGGAAAGAGGCGTTGACGCGCAGGCCTTTTGTCATTTCGAGGAAGATGTCGCTGAACTTATTGAGGAGCGTTGTCTTTCCGATACCGGTCTGGCCAGTCATAATCAGGGCCATACCGCTATTTTCGTTCATGCCTTTTTGAACGATATTTCTAAACTCATCGAGTTCTGCAGCTCTTCCGACGAAAATATCCTTAAACGAGCTGCTAACTTCCGAAGCCATTTTATTGGGTTCGGCGAGGCTTTTCCATCTTGCGGCTGCTTCAAAATCGGCATTATTGATTTCGATACCGCGAGTTTCTTCGTTGAGCTGATAGTCTCGCAAAAGGGCGGAGGCATTTTGCGGGCGTTTGAGGGGGTCTTTTTCGACGCATCTTGCGACGACTTTTCCGAGGAAAGTGTCTTTTAATTCATCGGGAAGTGGCGGGACGGGTTGGCGCACCTGTTTGAGCAGAACTTCCATTTTGTCGGTTCCATCGACGGCGCGTTTGCCCGTGAGCATTTCGTGCAGGATAAGGCCGAAAGCATAGATATCTGCAGACGTTGTCGTCCCCTTGCCCATGGCCTGTTCCGGAGCCATATAATGCGGGGTTCCCGGTGCACGTCTTTTTTGTGTGAATTTGGGGGCGTCTACCGCTTTTCCGCGAATGGAAAGCGTTTCTTCTGAGAGGTTTTTGACGAGTCCAAAGTCCAATACTTTGACGAAATCGGGTTCGCCATACTGCACACAGAGCATGAGATTTGACGGTTTCAGGTCGCGATGAACCATTCCTCGCTCGTGTGCTTCGCTGAGGGATTTTAGAATCTGATTGCTGATATGCAGACAACGATCGTAGCTGAGAGCGCCTTCTTCCTTGAGAACTTCGGTAAGAGTTTTTCCGTCCAGCCACTCCATGACGAGGAAGAGCAGACCGGTTTCTGTCTGGCCATAATCGAAGATCGTAATGGTGTTCGGATGGCGAAGCTGGCTGGTGAGGAGGGCTTCCTGTCTGAACTGTTCGACATAATCGTTGTTGTTTGAGACGACATCGGGAAGCAGGACTTTGAGGGCAATATCACGTCCAAGGTTGTCCTGAAGGGCTTTATAAACTGCTCCGAAACCGCCTAAACTGACGCGCTGAATAATGGTGTAACGATCGGCAAGCCGGTCACCTGGATTGGGAAGTTCGGGTTTAACAACGTCAGTCATTTCGTATGTATGTGAAAATCTATCAATTGCAATAAGAAGATCCGGACGATCCGGATGTAGGAAAACTGCCTATAAAAGCCATTTCACCTTACCACAATATTAAACATATTACGAATGAATGTTCGAATAAAAAATATGGTCTCGCGGTTTGATGTGCGCAGTCTATGGCTGCCTTGCGCCATACGACCTGCGCTGCGCGTCTATGTGCCTGACGGCATATACGACGCGCAAATCATTTTTGGGGCTACAAAAAAGCCGCAGTCATTTCTGACTGCGGCTCGATACTCCATCAGAATTGAATCTGATTACGATTCCTGAGGCGGATCCTTGGGAATTGGTGTGGGATGATCAGGCTCCTGGTCACCCGGCTGCTCCGGCTGATCGGCATCACCATTGTGAGGAACTTCGGAGCCGTCTTCCTTAAAGCAAGCATAGTAGTTCCACTGCGAATCCTTAAAGTGCTGACAGGTATATCCCGTGTTGCAGTAAATCGAGATCATGCCTTTTTCATCGTGGCAATACACCGCAGTGGTTTCATTTTCACATTTCCCGATACCATCGAGATCGGACGGGCAATCTTTGTAGCAATTGGCAAATCCGACGTCATCCACGATGCAGGATTTGTCGCATGAATCAACGACAAGCGATCCATTATCACAATAAATAGCCTGATTGTTGCTGCAAATACCGTACTCATCGATGCCATTGCACGGTTCGCCGGTTTTGTATTGGGGAATCTCTGGATTGGGAGCGGGATTATCGTTTGTTGACTTTGCAATGCAGTCGACATTTCCGTCAGATTTTTTGCCACAGACGGTATTATTTTCACATTTCTGTTCAACCAGTTTGTTACTGATACAGCGAACAGCATAATTGTTGTCGCAAATGCCTGCAGCATCGATACCGTTGCATCCGTCTTCGACTTCATTCTGAGACGGACGACTGACACTGCCACTGCCATTGCCATTGTTGTTCCCGGACGGATTCTGATTCTGCTGAGCTCTGCATCGATTAGCACCAGCTTCGCAACCGTATGGGCAATCTTCTTCCACAATGCGGTTGTTTGAATTGCAGAAAACCAGGACGGTTCCGTCACAGTGGGTCTGATAATCTTGCTGATCGCAGACTTCAGGTTTATCATCAGAACAAGCAAATGCGGAAAATGCGAGGGCGGCAGTCAGAAAGAGCAAAGATTTTTTCATCATGGTGGAGCTCCTTTTGGGGTTGAATATCAAGATGCAGAAAATTTTTGTAATGCGAAAAAACGCGCCTTTCGTTAAAGGCAAAATATATACCAGAGAAAATGTGAGAATAATTAATGCTTGATGAAAAGCAAAAAAAATCCCGGAAAAGAAATTTCCGGGTATTGGAATTATTCAGTCATTTTACCGAGGAGCTTTTTAAGCTCATCAACTGGCATAAGAACCGATCCTTCTTCTACAGGGGGCTGAGGCTTCGGAGCAGTGACAAGTGCTTCAAAACTCACACCTAGCGTTTTGCAGATGGATTGAATTTCTGACGATGTCAGGGCGCGTTTGCCAGCTTCAATCTTTTCACAGTCACTAACAGAGATGCCTGTTAATTCTGCAAGATTTTCAAGTGTGATATTTTTACTTTCGCGAATGCGTTTGATGTTTTCACCGAGGCTCATTCTTTCATCCTTTATTTTGAAAAAAAGACAAAAATCTTTGGCTCTTTGCCCGAATGAAGAAAAGACAAAAACTACTTAGACTCTGCCTGAAGTTTGACAGAATTTCAAGAAAATAATGAAAATGATTGGTTACTAACCACAGCATCTCAGGCAAGGTAATTCACAAATCTAAACTGAGACCCGGGGCAGAGCCCCGACTGAGATGCTGTGGTTATTTGCAAGAATAATCGACTAAAAAGTTACTAAATTTATGCTGTATTCAATAAAAGGAACTTAAGCTAGCAAACTGTGCTGAACAAGCATTCTGGGGCTTTGCCCCAGACCCCAAGGTTTATCGC
>JAZRWV010000550.1:0-9867 GCA_045599925.1 Myxococcota bacterium | reverse complement strand
ACATGGCTACGATCCGACTTATTTATTCAGCAACACGCCAAACGAGTTCAAAACGATCGACGCCGCGTTGAATGTTGACTGAACACTCATTCGAAGCTTTGGCTGCTTCCCACTGGGTGAAATATTCATCTGGATTTTGCGGTAATTTTCCATTGATTCCGATGATGATGTCCTCGTCTGACAAATCAACGCCGCTAAATGTCTTGAGATTTTTTACTCTGTAGCCGAGCAGTGAACCGCCGTCCAGAATGGGATCAAGCGACATTCGTCCCAGGATAGTTGCAGGACTTTGTGCAAAAAATGCATCGTATTCCGAGCGGCTGACCGAAAAAGTCCGGGCAATGGCAGGCATTTCGTCCGCCGTTTTAGCCTGAACGTCCACGGCTGCGACTTCTCCAATTGCCACAACATATTCTGAGCCTTCAGGGATTGCGGATGGATGTTCGGCTTCCGCTCTTTCAATCGCTGCTGCATAGCGTGCTTCGTCTTTTGCGGACATCTCTTTGCTCGACGTCGACGCACAGCCACTCATCCAAATCATTCCCAAAACAGCCGCAATGATGAATCCTTTTTTCATTTCCAAATCCTTTATTCGGCAGATCCGTTTTGAGTTAACTCCGGCTGAATGCTAACCTTTTGTTACAACTCAGCCGGGGCAAAGCCCCGGACCCTGCTTAAGGGCTGAGCCCTTAAGAATCCCCAATATTTAAGCTGCGATACCAATATTGCAGTTTAAGCTATATTTTCGTTAAGCTGAAATGGCCCCCTCCTGCCATTTCACCCGAAACTCATTAATGCCTACATTTCAGCTGTTTTGCATTCAATTCGGCTGATCCGTAACCTTTTGTCAGAAGAATCTTCAAAATTCCTCGCAATTACTTCATAACTCGCTATAAGACAATTCGCCAATTTTTGACAAAAAGGAGGCCGCATTGAAAATTATCCATCGAGTATTGACATCATTCATTCTTTTCATCGCATTGACCGCAGGGGGGACAATACTGCCTGAAATCGCTGAAGCCACATCAGTTGTTTCACTCACCGACGAACAGCTCGTTCAGAACTCAGATTATATCATTCATGGAACGATCCTTAAAACAGAGGCGATGCGGTTCGACGAACATACGATAATCACCCGAGTTACGATACTTGCGCATGAGTACCTCAAGACATGTGACGAAGAGAAAAGGGAAATTTTTGAGTTTTATACTCGTGGCGGGTGTTTTGGCGATTTTGTTCAGAATGTTTCCGGAGAATTTGTTCCTGCTGAAGGCACAGAAATCGTTGTATTTCTTGAAAAAATACATCGTTATGAGGATCGTCCGATGCTGCTTGGGCTCACACAGGGGGTATTTGTCATTCATGAGCTCCCAATGACGCGAAGTGATCGAAAAGCCTCAAATTATCCGATTCGGACGCGCGAATTTGTCAAAGTTCCGACGCATTTCGACAGTCTATCCGATTTGTCTGAACTCAAACAGGCCATACGAGACGAAATAATGCATACGAACCAGGGTGCAATGCCATGAAAAAAGCTTGTTTGATACTCGTACTGCTTCTGTTTCCATCAGGAGCATCTGCCTGGGAGCAGACGATGACATGCGGAGGAAGTGCCGCACCATGCGGTGAAACTGAGCCTCTTCCGACCTTCTGGGCCACACCGTGCATTGGTTTTCATTTGAATGAAAACGGTACAAAACAGATGAATTTCACTGAAGTTCAGACTGTTGTCAAAAAGTCGGTTTCTTCATGGATGCAGCCCACAAAATCGTCACTACATCCTTATTATTCCGGTCTGACGAATGAAAACCGCATCGGCTATAATCCCTATATCGACGAGAATGCCAATATCATTGTGTTTCGCGACGACGATACGTGGGAAGAATCGTCTTCCATGATGGCATTGACTACTGTGACACACCGCAATTCGACTGGCGAAATTTACGATGCGGATATCGAAATCAATACGACCCATTTCAAGTACGGAATTTACGAGAAAAATGGCGCCAATGTGGTCGATCTTGAAAACACGCTGACGCACGAAATCGGCCATGTGTTTGGACTTTCTCACTCTAACAATCTTGATGCGACGATGTTTCCCTATTCATCGACCGGGGAAACCAATCTGAGGACGCTTTCTGACGATGACATTGAAGCAATTTCGACGATATATCCGCCGGATTTGCATACTCAGTCGGCATGTGAGGCTAAAGAATATTTCTTTGAAAAGCCGCCTTATGAAATGAATGAAGGTCCGGCATCGAGCGGCTGCAGTGTTCACACTATGAACAGAAATTATGCGTCATTGCTGGTGATTTTTGTTTTTTACATGCTGTTGTGTGCTATTTTGCGACGTCGCATTTTAAAATAGATGTAAATGCATGTTCGATATATATATTATTGTTTATACTCAAGAATTGTTTTGTAATTTTTATTTTGACTGTTTTTGTCACACATTTTCCTGGCAGGAGTTTTGTATTTTTATTGCAATGATCGCCGCAAAAAAAAGCCGTGGCGTATTGTGTCAAAGACGTTTGGGAAAACGTCTTTGGTGCAATAGCCACGGCTTGCCCGGCGTATGGCGCGTGCGCCAAAGCCGGGCAACCTCAAAAAAGAAAATTACTGACGAATTCTGCGACGTCTGATGAATGCAAGTCCACCAAGTCCGGCGAGGAACAGCCAGAGTCCGGATGAAGATGAAGTGGTATTGCCAATTGAGCATCCGTCTTCGGAGTAAACAACTGTTTTGGCTTTGGGATCGTCGGGATCGGTTTTGCCCGGTTCGTCGGGATCGGTTTTGCCTGGTTCGTCGGGATCGGTTTTGCCCGGTTCATCCGGGGTTGTCGGAGTTATGCTGATGCAGACGCCGTCTTCACACTTTTTATTGGTGCCGCATGAGAATAGAACGTAACCATCCGAAGTGCATTTCTTAATAGAACCGTCTTCGTCGCAAGTCGGTTTTTCGTTGATATCACAGATGGCTGGATTATCGGGGTCATCGGCCACACAAACACCGGCTCTGCAGATAAGTCCTGTTTCGCATGGTGTGTCGACATAGCTGTTATCGTTACAGGTTCGAATGGCATTGCCGACGCAGAATGGTTTTTCCGATGCATCACAGGTGATGCATTTGGCGTTTTTGCAAACCTGACCGTCAGGGCAATTCTGGTCAGCAAAGTGATAATTGTTACAGGAACGGATGGCATTATTGTAACAGAATGGTTCAGTACCATTGAGGCAGTCGACGCATTCACCATCGTGACAAATCTGTTTTTCACCGCAGGGGGTATTGACGATTCTGCCATTTTGACAGGATTTGATATTATTGCCGTTACATGATTTAAGCGTGCTGTCGCATTCTGTGTTATTTATGCATTGTCCGTTGTCACAAACCTCATTGGATGAGCAGGTGTTGTAAGTGAATTTTCCGTTTGAGCAGGAGCGGACCTGTTCTCCGACGCAGTCTGAGGCAAAGTTGGATTTGCATTCGACGCATTTATTATTTTCGCATTCATAAGGGCAAGTTTCATAAATGTAAGTGCCATTTGAGCAGGACTTGATCCGTTTTCCGTCGCAGACAGGTGTTTCGGAATCAGAGCATTCTTTAACGGCTTCGCAAACGCCATTATTGCATTTATCGCTGCCGCAGTCAGCGTAGTCATATTTGCCGTTGATGCAGGATTTGACTTTATTTCCGGAGCAGGTTGGGTCTTCGGAAATGCTGCATTCAGGAGGAGTGCAGTTATCGACAGTCACGTATTTGAGAGCGCGTGCGATGAGTGTACCGAATTCCATTCGAGTGATTTTGTTGTCGACGCAGAATGTATTGACGCTGCAACCGAGAGTGACGCAGTTGTCGACGAGGGCTTCGACAGCGGTAAATGCCCAGTGGCCTTTTGGGACATCGACAAATGACTGATTGGCATTTTTATAATCGTTGAGGTTATAGATTGCGTTGGCGAGCATAACCGCAGCGGCGCCACGGTTGATGGGGCTGTTGGGGTCGAATTTGTTATTGCCGGTTCCTGTAATGATGTTTTGGGACTTGAGCTGGGAAATATAGCTGCAGGCTTCGACGGAAACAGTGTCTGTTGTGACATCGGAGAAAGGATTGTCGCAGGTTGTGCCTTTTGGCAATTTAAGGATGCGGCCGATGAAGACAGCAGCCTGCCAGCGGGTGAGGTCACAGTTTGGACAGAAGAGAAGCGGTGATGAACTGCATCCTGCAGTAATATTATTTTCCTTGAGTTTTTGAGCAATTTTTTGTTCCGTTGAATTGGCGAGAATATCCTGGAATTCTCCGCCGCCGGAAATCGGTTTGCCGTTGCAAACGCAGCCGCCATTTTTGCATTCGAGTCCCTGTTTGCATGTGCCGCAGGTTCCGCCACAACCGTCATCACCGCAAACTTTTGAGCCGCAGGTGCATGAGCATTTGTCAGAGCTTTTGACGTAATTGACGGGATTGTAAGCGACGTTGTTGAGGCGGACTTCAAAATGAAGGTGAGCGCCGGTAGAACAGCCGGTATTTCCGACGATACCGACTTGTTGTCCGCATGCAACTGTTTGACCCTGCACGAGATCGATGGAGGCCAGGTGGAGATATTTTGTGGAATAGCCGTTGCCGTGGTCAATTGTGACGTTGTTGCCGGCGCTGTTTGCGCAGCTGGGGCATGTACCGGCCGAGCTGCTGTAGTTGCAGTGTACATTTCCGGTCGAAACTTTTGTTACTTTACCGGATGCTGCAGCTGTAATTGGATAGCCCGTTCCGCAGGCGATATCGATTCCGGAATGCGTGTATCCCTGTGTTCCTCGAGGTCCGAAGGGGCTTGTAATATTGGAGCATCCCTGAAATGGCCATGCAAAGTGTAAACTTTGTGCACTGGCATCTGATGCGGCACCGAATGTTGCCAAAAGGCCTGCAGCAAATGCTGCAGTGCATAAAGAATTTCTATACATTTTTTGTTTTTTCATAGAATCTCCCGTTTCATAAAAATGTCTAATTTAGGACTAAAGTTATCGCAAACGGTATATTTGTACCAGTATTGTTCGATGATTCCAATCTGAATTGGCAATTGTGTTCAGAAAAAGGAATGACAGGAATGAAATGACAGCTGGTTCATTGGGAATAACGCATTGTATTTTTGTGTTATTTTAGTGTAGTAAAGGGCTGAATTTCTGCATTTGAGAATGCGCAGAAATCTGTTTTCCCGAAAGAAAGTCATCATATTATGCACAATAGACGAAGCGTTTTCAGAGACAATCCAGATCCGAATGATGCTGAATTTTTTGAGAAAATTATGGCGGTTATTCAGGCACTGGCGGAGGATGGTGTTCATTTGGAGCTGATCAGTGATGAAACGTCGAACATGACGCATCTTCATCAAATGACGTGGCAGTCCGTGGATGAGGAACTCCAGACAGAACTTAGCATTGTTCGCGATTTGCACGATGAAATATGCTATGCGACGATAAACTCGAAGCAGTCGTGGATATCGAAACGAGCTCGCGAGCTTTTTAACACGACGATAGACTGTTACACGATTAATGAGTTGATAGAGCTTTGTTCGCGGCGTTTTTTTGATGCGCGTCTTTTGATTTGTCTGGGGCTTTTGGGGCGCAAGCCGGATGCCGATATGATTAAAACGATTTCAGCTGCGCTGGATCATGACCTTCCGCGTGCTCGATATTGTGCAGCGCGGGCTGCTGCGATAACACAATGGAATGCTTTTGTGCCGGATTTGGAGCTGATGCTCAAGATGGAAACCGATCCTTCAGCCCGTGAAATGGCAGAGCATGCGCTGGAAGTGTGCGATCGAAAATCCTGATTTTTTGAATGGCGGTGCTATTTGCATTGCAAATACGCACCGCAGTTCGGGCTATTCGCTTTGCTCATTACGCCCTCGCTTCATTTTTTGAGCGCTGGTCTCAAAAAACTTCGGTTTTACAAGAAAATAAATCAGAAAAAGTGCTTTTTGTTCTGGTATACTAAAGCGTGTGCTTATGGAAACGAGAAGTGTGGTCTTGTGAGGATATGTCATGAAAAAGCAGATTAGAGCAATGCTTGTGGTCGTGTTTCTGTCAGGGTGTTCGCTTGCAGAGGTTGTGGAGCGTGGCGAACTGTGTCCTGGCAAAGCGAATGAGGGGTCTCTGAGTTATATAGAAGATCGGCTGTTGTGCAGTGCAGATAAAGGATCTGCCTGTCAGATCGGGGAAAAGACATACAATTTTTCAGAAAATTTTGAATTGCGCGTTTGTCCGTTAGATTTTCCGAAATGCAAAACCGAGACGGTTGGAGAATACACGCTGTATCATTGTGAAAAAGACACGAAAACACTGACAGAATGTCCCATAGGCAATGTGGTTTGTGAACGGGATGATGGGCAACTGGACTGTATCGATCCGTCTTCCAATAACACGTGCGGAGCATCGACCTGTGATGAAGAGTCGAATTATGGAGGTCAGAACTGTACTCTGTATAACTTTTTCAGTAGCTGTCAGCAGAATTCAGAAGGAAACTATGTGTGTTTGTGTGCCAACGGAGCTCTCCAATGCAATGGAGAGTGCATTAATCCCGGCAGCAAGATAACATGCGGAGCAGATGACTGTTCACTTCCGAATTATGGAGGTGATGACTGTACAGAGTACGAAGATCATCGCACATGTGAAGAAGATTCTGATGGCAGTTACAGCTGTCATTGTCGAGAGGGAGATATTCTTTGTAACGGCCATTGCGTTGCACCTGATTCGAGTGATGATTTTTGTGGTGCAAAAGGAAAATGCAACAGTTCAGATCCTGAAAGCGAGGATTATCAGGGGATAAGCTGTAGCAGTGGTGATGGGTTCTGTCATAACGGTGAGTGTTCATGCGGGTATGGTGGAATCTGGTGTACGGTGGATGATGGTGAAACCGAAACGACAGGTTGTCAGAAACCGGGAACATCAGAAATATGCAATGTCACACTGAATGAGGATGGCCGGCATTGTGATATATTGACTTGTCCGGAAACGCATTCGTGTGTTCCGGAAACAGCATTGTCCTATGTGTGCAAGCTAACCAATTGTGCAGATGGAGACCAGATTTGTCCGATTGATGGAGAAAATGCCTGTGTATCTCTTCACGATCCTGAGCACTGCGGCAAATGTGATATCAATTGTCATGATGGCAATTATGCCAATTTTGAGGTTGCCGGATGCGAGGATACAGAGGATGGCAGCATTGCCTGCACATATCAATGCAAGGGCGCATTAACAAACTGTGGAAACTCATTTGAGCCTGTTTGCGTCGATTTGATGGCAAATGTTCAGAACTGCGGTGAATGTGGGCATGGCTGTTCGAGCAAGCAGTATTGTGACAATGGAACATGCAGAGCAACCGAATGCAGACCGAATGAATGCACCATCTCGAATCCCGATGAGACGAATGATTGTGTCAATACCGTTGATAAGTGTGGTCCGAACTGCATTTCGTGCAAGAGTGTTCATCCCAATGGATATTGTTCGGATGGCGTTTGCCTGATTACGACGTGTAATGCCGGTGAGCATCCGGTTCTTAATGAGCTGGGGCAAATAACGTCATGCGAAAAGAATAGAGTGGAATCCTGCGGGCCAGTAAGTATCACATCGAATGCCGAAGTTGTGAACTGCAATCAGTGGAAGCCGGGGCATGCAACGAATGCAGCCTGTACGAATGAAGGCAAATGCAACGTGACAGGGTGTGAAGTGGGCTATCACGTTAACCCAGATAAACTATCCTGTGCATCGGATACGCCGACAGCCTGCGGGGCATCGATGCAGGATTGTACAAAGATTGGCAATATTGCGAATTCCTCATCAGTATATTGTGAACAGGGCGTTTGTCGAGTGTCTAATTGTGCCGTCAATTTCCACTTATCCGGCGATCAGAAATCGTGTGTGGGGAATACGACGTCGGCCTGTGGTGCGACGAATTCAGTAACGACGACAAATTGTACAGGGATTGCCAATATTGCCAGTGCATCTTCAGTTTCGTGTAATGCCGGTGTTTGTTTGGTTTCTGCATGTGCGCCGTCTTATCACATCAAAAGCAATCGAACCGGGTGTGAAGCGAATTCAAATAGTTCCTGTGCACCGTCGACGAGTAATTCGCCTGTCAATTGCAGCAATAATTCCGTCGAAAAGACCTGTATTCCCTCTACAGGAAAATGTGCGTGTTCTTCTGATGGCAGCAAGGTTTTGAATTATGATGGAAATGCCTGTGTTATCAAGGCTTGTCAGGGGTATCCCGGGGTATTGGCTGGTGAATTAAGAGAATATAATTATTATTCAGGAAGCAGCGTTTCAGACTACCGGTGCTATGCGACATCCTGCAATTCCGGATACAAGCAGTATGTATCAGGTTCATCCGCGACATGTCGTCCTCTATATTCCTCACATAATCCTTGTACGGATTTGGGATATCGATATAACACCAACTGTAGCGGGTATTGTTCAGCATATAGCACGAGCTGTAATGCTAACAGTCATAACAAGTGTAAGGATGGTTATCGCGAATATCGTCTAGTCTGTATAGAAAGCAAGTACTGCTGTGGGACGATAGATTCCAGTCATGGCACTCCATCGACAGATTATCTGTGCAAGAACTGTGTTGCCCTGGGATATAGCAAATGCAATACTTCGACGGGGCAATGCACGAACTAGTGATTTCTGTATAGAATTTGTGATGAAATAAGACAGAATGAAAGGCGTACTGTTAATCAAAATGGTGCGCCTTTTGTTTTGATACTGTTTGATACAAAAAAAATCGACACCCATAGTGTCACAAATTTTTTTCGATGTAATCATTAATATGCAATGCATCATATGCACTGCATATTGCGATGAAGAATTGAAGGCATGATTTATCATGCCAATGATATTGAAGCTTGAGTTTATGCAGTTATGTGCATTGCCTTCTCTGTTTTGGCTTCGGAACCGGAAGGGAAAAGTCTGCCTTCAGGTTGTGTTGAATGAGGAATAATATGGCATATCGAAGAATTCCACCATAAAAGATCCTTGAGGTGACCGGCCTGTTTTGAGCCAGAAAATACGTATATCTGGTGAGAATCAGGATTTGTTGCCGCAAACATAACGAATACTGACTGGCAAGGTCAGCAAGAGACGTCATTTGTTTTATCTTGCCCCGGTTTTCGGCACTATTTGCGTATAATTTTGACACAAAGGTGGAGTATCTGAAGGCAATGGTTGTTCAGAACGTCGTTGGAGTGTGTTTTATGCGTGCTGCGCCAAAAAGCGGGTTGGTGGCGGAGGTGGGACTGGGAGGGACCCTAATGATAACTAGCAGAATGCTGTGTGTTTGTGTCTTACTTTTAATTACATTTGGAATATCAAAATCGAATATGTTTCAGTTTAACGAAAAGAAATATTGTCAGCATGTCCAATAAAAGTGATTTTGTATTTGTTGAGGTTGTTATCAGATTGTTGGAGAAACAATATTGAGTGCAGATGAAAGAGGATGCTGTGCGTATGCCAGCGAAAGCAGGCATAGCACAGCCGCATTGCGTATGGGCCAAGTGGTTGTTGAATTATGTTATATTTTATTGGCCCATAGCAATGCGAAGTGAGGCGTAGTGCCGAGAGGCACAAGGCGAACCAAAAGATGAAAAAACATCAAAAAACACGCAAAAGAAATGAGTTTATATGGTATAATAAAATGGTTTTTTATTCTGTTGATAAGTATGTATTGAGGGGTTTCAATGAAAAAGAGTGTAATATTAACATTAGCGGCAACCGGATTAATGCTTGGATGTACACTGGATGAAGTCGTTCCTATTGGGGAACGATGTCCTGAGCGCAGTGTTGACAGATATGAAGAAGTCAGATCGTAGCCAT
>JAZRWV010000549.1:0-4768 GCA_045599925.1 Myxococcota bacterium | reverse complement strand
CGTTGTTTTTTGAGGGAGCGCGCTATCCGGCTTTGCCGGATACGCCGCGCCAAAAGGCCTATCGCTTCGCGATACGGCCTTTTTTCAATGTGCAATGTTGGATGTTTATCCGGTCCGTAGGCGTTGCGGCGTTGCATGCAACGCCGCTATTTTATTTCGCGGTCGTGATTTTGCGCAGATCCCAATTGAAATACATCGACTTTATGCGCAAAATAAGTGGATTGCGTGGATCATCCAGCATGATGATTTCGTCTTCACGACTCGTTTTGATTTTTATGGCATTGAGAAGCTGCGGTCGGTCATCCAAAATGCAGAGGTATCTGACATATTCTTCGAAATTCCAGCGGACGGATGTATCCTGTCTTACTGCAGTATCGATATTCATCCAGCTCACGCCAGTGGTGACGATTTCCTGAAGAACATGCCGTGAAGCCCATAGTTCGCACCGATCATCGTGACCAATCGACATGGGTTCCCACCAGGGATCGAGGTTTGGACAGTCATCCATGGAAGACAGTGACTCCATACCGGATGAAACACCAATGGTCTCATCCTTTGATGAGTACTGAAAAGAAACGCCGTCGGGCCAGACTTCTGTCAACTTTATTGTAAAATCTTCGCGGACTGGCGGCCTGTACGGATGGGTATGTGAATAAGCTTCGTATTCCAGAAGAAGGCCAGGCGCAAGTCTGATGGGGGACTTGGTTATGACGGCCTGAGACTGGGGATTTTGTCCGGAAAAATCTTCTGTCATTCCGTCATGAATAAATCCAAAACATAGATAAACACTTGTTATAATGGATAAACTCAATGCTTTTAATAATTTGAATTTTATCGATTCAATCATCATAACAGAAATGGAGTAGTTGCTTCAGACAGCGAGTAATTGTACAACGAACACATATTGCAGGCAGAAATGATATCTGTCTGAAGTTTATTGTAACAGAAACAGGCGAATCAGGCATTATGAAGAAACTTGTTCTCGATTTGGATGAAACATTACTTTATTCGACGCTGGAAGCATTTGGCGAAAACAGTGTGCAGCTGTCGGCTGCGGGGACGACTTACTTTACGACGCTTCGTCCTGGCGTCCGCGATTTTCTGATCTGGTGTCAGAAAAATTTTGAGTGTTATATATGGTCGACCGGTCAGCAGCCCTATCTTGAAAGTGTATGGGAATACATTGGAGTTCCGGGATTTACGTTGTGGGGACGGGAATATTGCCGCCAGATTGAGGCTCCGGAAGGTGGAGAACCTTATGAAAAGCCGCTTCGCCAGATTACGGAAGACTTGACGGAAATCGTCATTGTCGACAACATGTCGGCGATGTTTGCCAAATGTCCGCTCAACGGCATTACGATTCGGACGTGGCGTGGCGATATGAATGACACCGAACTTGAACACCTTCAGGTTTATCTGGAATGGCTTGAAAAGCAGCCGTCGATGCAGAGAGATCATCAGTCATGGCGTCTGGAAACGCTTTGTATTCGTTCAAAATAATTTTAATTCTCTCATTTATTACCGGATGCAACAAGTTCCCAACATGATTTAATTTTTGATTACTATTCAACTGGGGCTCTGTACCGTGTCCTCACGCCGACATCCGGGTGGCGTGAGTTTTGTTAACTCATGCTTAACGAATTGGTACTTCAAAAAACTAAGTCTGTTGAAATTGTGTCAATAACGGCATTTTTTTTATGCTTTGATAAGCAAAAGACATAAGTTAAAGTTAGTTTTCTTGTGATTTCGATTAGAATTACGAGAAAATTTGAAATAGGGATTCGGGCTAAGAAAAATGAAAAAATACCTCCTCGTTTTCATCACAATTTTCCTGAGTATTTGCGGATGTCAGCAGAAAGCGGCAGTCGATGGAAATCGCGTTTCCGAAGCCACAGAACAGGCCGTGTATAACGACGAAAACCCGATGGTTGGGCGAACGGCCATCAGAGAAAATGGCAATATTCTTGAAAATAATGGATTTGAAGAGGGGTTAACCGGCTGGAAATGGCTGGATTGGTCAAAGGGATGGGCACCGTTTGCGCTTTCGACCACACATGCCTATGAAGGCAAACAGTCTCTTCATCTTCCCGTACTGTCGACGGATGCCCGCCAGACTGTTGTGTGGGGCGGTGTTCAGGAAATTGTGATTCCTGCGGAGATTCCGGAATGCATCGAAGGGTATTACTACGTTGAAAACTGGAGCAAGGATGACTGGCGCCAGTATCTTCAGCTTGTCGTCATCGATTTGACGCATCCGCTTGGGCCAAATCAGGGGCAGGCTCAGCTTCGCTATATCATTAGCGGCAGCAAGGTTCCGCCGCTTTCGATTAGCAATGCCCAGTATCTGTTTATTGAAAAAGAACGCCGTGAAACGCCGGTTTTGGGAAAATGGACGCATTTCAGTGTGAATCCGAGAGAGGATTTTCAAAAGTCATGGCAGTACATTCCGCCGAAAGGTTCGAACCTGCGCGTGCTGTTTGAAGGGCGGTTTGACTACCATAAATCGAAGGTTCCCGCGCGAGCAGATGTCTATTTTGACAATCTTTACTTTGGCCCGAAAACAGCGACGCGCTGTGCAGAATGAGAGCCGCCGTAAGGCTCAGCCTTAGGCGGCTCCAAAGGCCGTATCGCAAAGCGATAGGCCGAGCCCCATAAAAAAAACAAATGCGGCAAAATCTGATTCTTCCAAATATTACGCGATGGAGCGATGAACAGGGACCTGTCGTCAGGCTTGACCATGTGACGCAGCGTTTTGGGGATAAAACTGTTCTGGATGACTTGTCGATCGACATTGCGGTGGGCAAGACGACGATTATCATCGGCGAATCGGGATCCGGGAAATCGGTGCTGCTCAAGACGATGAACGGCCTGTTGACGCCGACGGGCGGAAAATGTCTGCTGTTTGGCGAAGATACGAGCAAATGCGATGTGACGGCGATGAATGCGCTGCGCAAGCGTACCGGTACCATTTTGCAGGATTATGCGCTTATCGATTCGATTTCCGTGTTCGAGAACATTGCGTTTCCGCTGATGGAAAACATTAAAATCAGCGAATCGGAGGCGCGCAAACTCGTCGAAGAATCGCTGGAACCGTTGGGAATGCTCGATGCCATCGACAAATATCCGTATGAGCTTTCGGGCGGAATGAAAAAGCGCGTTTCATTTGCGAGGGCGACGATTCATCAGCCGGAACTCGTGTTTTTTGATGAGCCGACGACGGGGCTTGATCCGCTGATGATCGTGTTTGTCGACGGGCTGATCAAGGATTTGCGCAAGCGATACGACATGACGAGCGTTATCATCAGTCACGACATTCAAAGCATTTACAGGCTTGCGGATCGCGTCGCATTTCTGCACGGCGGGAAGATCATTTTTCAGGGGAGCATCGATGAGGTCAAAACGACGCAGATTCCGGAAGTTCGTCGTTTTTTTGATTCCTCGAATAAAGCGGAAAAGACGGTGAATGATATCGAGCCGAAGCCTTATGTTCAGGTTCGCAATCTGCACAAGTCCTTTGCAGGGAAAGCTGTGCTCAAGGGGGTCAATTTGGATGTTCCGGTGCGCAAGATCACGGTGATCATTGGCGGCAGTGGTTCCGGAAAGTCCGTTTTGCTCAAGAATATTCTGGGGCTGTTTGTGCCGGATTCCGGCACGGTGAATGTGAATGGCCTGGAACTGACCAAGTGTACGGAACGCGAGCGCGAGGAGATGAGAACGCGCATTGGGATGCTGTTTCAGGGCGCGGCGTTGTTTGACTCGATGACGGTTGAAGAAAACATCGCATTTCCATTGGGAGAGCGGCTGCATGCCGTTCCGGCGGCAGAAATCAAAACCCGCGTGGAAGAGATGATGGAACGTCTGAAAATAACCGGCATTGCGAAATCCTATCCGGCCGATATATCGGCCGGACAGAGAAAACGTGTGGGGCTCGCCAGAGCCATTATCACCAGGCCGGAACTCATGATTTATGACGAACCAACGACGGGACAGGATCCGATTATGATTCGTTACGTCGACGATATGATTCTCGAAGCACACGACGTTTTTCAGCTGACGACGATCGTCATCAGTCACGATATGGTTTCGACATTCCGAATCGCGGATCAGATTGCGATGGTTTACGACGGAGTGATTGCGGCCCGTGGAACCCCTGCGGAATTATTGGCTTGTCCAAAACCCGAGGTTCAGCGCATGATTCATGCACAGATTTAAGGGGTACTGCTCGGGCGGAGTAATTCACAAATCTATTGAAATATGGACAGAGATTGAGGAAAGACTGAACATTATACAATTTTAAGACTGAAAATGATGAGAGCCCAGTGAGCAAATGTGCGGAACGAGTTGGAGAGCCGGCAGGCTCGGGAAACGAAATTCATTTCATTTGCTCACTGGGCTCTGCGAGGCTAACCGTCCACCGGACGGTTAGCTTCTCGGCCCCCCATTCCGGTAAAACCTAGGTTATGTCTACATTTATGCTGAGTATAGATTTACCCCTGCTGAGTTGTAACACTGAATACAAAAAAAATGATAAAAACTATTGACTGAAAAACGACTTACGACTATAAGGCGCGCCGTTCGATGCATGGTAACATGCAGAACGCTTTGAATGAATGCGAGGATGGCGGAATTGGTAGACGCGCTAGCTTGAGGTGCTAGCCCTGACATTGCCGGGGTGGGGGTTCAAGTCCCCCTTCTCGCATTCTAAAAAGACGCTTTATGCGTCTTTTTTTTTGTATTTGAAATTTGTGTTATTTTGTCATAATCGGGT